>QHPC01000373.1 GCA_003218915.1 Verrucomicrobiota bacterium | reverse complement strand
AAAAGCATCGCCGTGCTTGCGTTTTTGAACATGAGCAACGATCCGGACAACGAATACTTCAGCGACGGAATCGCTGAGGAGATTATTAACACCTTGACGAAGGTGAAGGCGCTCCGGGTGGCGTCGCGCACGTCCGCGTTTGGGTTCAAGGGAAAGAGCGAAGACGTCGGCGAGATTGGACGCAGGTTGAAGGTAAATACGGTCCTGGAGGGCAGCGTACGTAAAGCGGGCAACAGGCTTCGCATCACCGCACAGCTCACTGACGTGGCCCACGGATATCACCTGTGGTCGGAGCGCTACGATCGCCAGCTGGAGGATATCTTCGCAATCCAGGACGAGATCGCCGAGAACATCGTGCGTGCATTGCGTGTCGTGCTCGGGGAGGACGAAAAACGTGCTATTGAGAAGGCGCCCACTGAGAATGTGCAAGCTTACGAGTACTACTTACGCGGTCGCCAGTTCTTTCAGCAATTGCGCCACACTCCCTTACAATACGCGCGAGGCATGTTCGATCGCGCCATCGAAATCGATCCGAACTTCGCACGGGCGCACGCAGGCATCGCCGACTGCTGCTCCTTTCTCTACATGTACTGGGATAGTAGCAAAGCGAATCTGGATGGCGCGAATGCATCGAGTCGAAAGGCATTGGAGCTGGACCCGGAAAGTGCCGAGGCGCATACGTCGCGCGCGCTCGCCTTGACGTTGCGCCGCCAATATCACGAAGCACGTGAGGAATTTGAGGCCGCGATCCGGTTAAATCCGATGCTGTTTGAGGCGCACTATTTCTTCGCGCGTGCCTGTCTCATACAAGGCGAACTTGAAGAAGCGGTGAGGCGCTATCGGGATGCCTGGCGTGTGCGGCCGGAGGATTATCAGGCCATTTTCTTGTCTGCCGATCCGCTCACCAAGTTGGGCCACCGCGAGGAAGCATTGGAAGCCGCACGGCAGGGAATCCAAGTCGCCGACGCACATCTGGAGCTTAACCCGGATGACGCGCGCGCTTGGTATCTTAGCGCAGCGGCTTTGATGCGGCTGGGCCAGCGCGACCAAGCCCTGGAGCGAGCACGACGGGCATACGCGATTGACCCGGAAGATGCGGGCCTTTTGTACAATCTGGCGTGCATCTATGCTGCCGGGGGCTCAACCGCAGAAGCATTGGATCACTTGGACAAAGCAATCCAGAACGGCTTTGGACAGCGCGAGTGGCTCGAGAACGATTCGTCTTTGGATCCCATTCGTGACGAGCCGCGCTTCCAGGCGCTGCTGCGGAAGCTTTGATTGCTGTCTTGGTAACGCAGCGAGAAGCAGGCCGGAAGTCTGTTTGCCTCACAACCATGATGCCTACGTTCCTATCGATTTAATCGCGCGATAATTTCGGGATCGCACACATCCGTCCATTACCCGTTAGGAAAAACCGCCTGCGGAAACTGCCACGCACACGCTGCTAAAATCGGAATCAATACAGCGGAGCAGATAGCAAATTCGACGAGTCCGGCGAGGACCCGTTTTGCTTTTGGTTCGAGCTCCCACCCGCCGTGCTCGTCAAAAACATGAAGCGCATTATGATAAGCCGCGTCGGCACCGGGATCAGCGATCCCGGCTACAGTTGCTTCGTGCTCCTTGATCACCTTCTGCGCGTGCACAAGCTCGGGCGAAACGGCGAGAGCAAGTTCGAGCACAGTTTCGTCTCCGGCGGCTGCGGTTTCCTGCGGAAGAAATCCGATCGTTGCGTTCTTCTCGATCGCGATCGTCCCCTTATCGGGCGAGACATCACCGAGGAGGAGCGCAAACAAGGTTGATTTGCTAGCCCCATTTGGGCCGACCAATCCGATCCGATCGCTGCGATTGACCTGAAGCGATACGTCGTCAAAGTGCGCCTGGCCCGGCGAAAGGTTTTGAAAGTCGGGAAACGGTCAGCATTGTGGAAAGCGCGCAGTGTTCCTTCGTTCGACGCCCGGCGCAACACCTTAACCACGAATGAACACGAATGAATACGAATCATAAGTCGATTTGCGTTCGTCCGGGGAGCAGTCGCCGCGGCGACTTGGCGACTCCGAAAGATTTCGCGGGTCGCGAACCCTTTTCTCGCTCAGCGACGCGGGCCAGGCGAGGACAACAAACTAAGCCGTGAGCGCCACTGAGCGGCAAACCAATCCCGGCACTTTCATCAGTGTTTCGTCGTTTGTCCAAAGCACCATCCCGAATTCAAGGGCGGTGGCACAAACGATCGCATCCGGTAATTTCAGTCGTTCCGCCTTTCGAAGTTGCACTGCCCGGTTTCGGATTGAGGGAGTCAATTCGTAGACAGTCAGTTGAGCAACGAAATCGCGAACCTTTTTCTCTTCCTCAGTTGAGAGCGACGGCCAGGCGAGAAGCTCCATTTCCGTGATCACCGATCTTGCGTAGTTCCCTACCGGCATTGGTTTGGCCAATCGTCCACCGAGCAGATAAAGCGCGACGTTGGTATCGAGCAACCCGGTCATTCCCACTCGTCGCGTAGGCGACGTTGCCACGCCAGCGGATCTTCCGACAAACGGATCGCCCCGGCGAACTGAGTCAGATCGGTAAGATTCTTTTCGGTGTCAGCGCCATTCACGCGTGACGCAAGGAACCTGAGCAGTGCCTGTTTTTGTTCCAGGGACAACGCATCGACTGCCGCTTCGATTTCAGCAAGCGTGCTCATTTGCG
>QHPC01000372.1 GCA_003218915.1 Verrucomicrobiota bacterium | reverse complement strand
CATTAATTACTACGCGGTTGGCGCCGTCGAGCTTGAACACGGGTTCGTCCTCTCCGTCAAAAATGAAATCGAAATTGTCGTTGTACGGTTCGGCCTTTGATTTGCGGTAGCTCGGCAACAATAGATCGTGCGCCTTCGTGAGAATGTTCGTCGTTCGGGCTAGCTTCCCGTCGCGAAATTCCAACAGAAACACATCATGCGGTCCCCATTTACCATCGAGCGTGATCAGCGCGACCGAGCTGTCGTCCGACCATTCCGCGCTGATGCCGCCATGATTCTCATTTTGAAAATACGGATACTTGGGGTGTAGCTCGCCTAGCTCATTAAATGGCTGCAGCGCGACAATGTAGTCTTTGACACGCTCCGGATGATTTGCGGTTTCCGCGGCTTCCTCTGCTTCTAACGTTGGATAGATAACAGCGAATTTTTTGTCAGGCGAAGTAGTGCTCGATGCGACCAGATAGTCTTTGGCATACTTGGCCGGCAGCCCGGTGGACGTATCTTCGCCGTTTTCATCAGCAGCTCCCGGTTCAGGTCGCCTTGCCGAGAAAGCGGTCTTGGTTCCTTCAGAAGTTAATTTAAAAATTCGGTTACTGCCGTCGCAAACGATGAGATTGCCGGCTGCGTCAATGGCAAGGCCTCCCGACGCCTCGACTTTTGCGAACGTGCTCTTACGTCCGTCCGGCGTGAATTTGAGAATAACATCCTGTCCCGCAACGAAGAGATTGCCGGATTGATCGAAAGCCAGACTATAACCATGCGTGTCATCGAACACACTCTTGCTCCCCTCGGGAGTAAATTTGACGATCGCGCTAACCAGATGGCCGTTCTCACCATGACTGTCGGAGGCAAAGAGATTGCCGGACTGATCAAAGGCCAACCCATAGACTTCAACTCCAGTCGCGAAGATGCTTTTAGTTCCACCAGGAGTGAATTTGAAGATCGTGTTGTCTGAGGAGACGAAGAGATTCCCGCCTGCGTCTACGGCAAGCGCATTTGGCCAGTACTTTCCAACACCCGTAGCGAAAACGCTCCTGGTTCCATCAGCGGCGTATTTGAGGATCGTTGTAAAATTCGCGCACGCAAGAACGTTGCCGGCGGCGTCCACCGCAAGATCACCGTTGATCGGCATCTCCTTTGTCCCCGTCGCGAATGTTGTTTTCGTCCCAACGGGACCGAATTTGACGATAGTGCCGGGGTGTTCTCCTTACGATTTCCTGCGCATTTGATTAACCACGGGTAATGGTGCACGCGACGAAGGTGAAAGACGATCTCATTGTTCCTCTTCGAGTTCTTTTTTCGACATCTGATGCATTTTGACGATTTTCCAATTCCCCGCCTCGTCGAACTTTAGAGTGAAAAGGATAGCCGCCTCTCCCTCATCGCGCTCCGAATAAGCATAAAGGATTACGGTATTGGCGTCAGTCCAACTACGCGCTTCCAAATCATCACGCACTAGCGAGGAATCTCCCCTTCGGTAAGTGCTCCTCGGCGAATACTTCTTAGCCAGTTGCGCTAACTGCGATTCTTTGATTTTTCGTCTTCCGGCGAATGCAAGGCTGCCCATTTGCCGCCACGCAACTGATAAAAGGCGACGGTTTCATAATCGGTCCTAAGACTATTTATCGTGTAATTGAAGGCAAAGCGTTTCGAATCCGGTGCCCACACGACCCCCGTTTCGATGTTCGTATCGGGCAGGTCGGGCCGTTCGATCTTTTGAAAGGTTTCGCCGCTCCGGAAGTAAACATCCACTCCTTGAAGCCTCGGATGCCCCACCACCTTTGTCTTCAAGGCGAACCCATTCGAATCGGGTGCCCAGAGGACATTCCAGAAAACGGGCATAGCCGCGTCGTCGATGCGTTGCAACTTTTTCCCTGACTTCTTATCAATCAAGTCAATGATTTGGAGCCGATCGCCGAAAGAGTCCTCCTGACTATCGGATGCGAGAAAGGCAATTTTTCCGTCCGGCGACGATGGACAATCGCATCTCTTGTTCGCATTATCCTCTTGATCTGGCGACGCGTTCGACGACGACGGCTCCGCCGTCGTTTCTGTCGCCGCGTTCGTAGCTGGCCGTTTCTGAGGCTCAGGCGACGGCGTTGCCGTGCCTTCTTGGTCAAGAGTCGTATCGTCGCGGAGCCCGTTCTTTAGCTGATTAATTCGCTCCCGCGTGAGTTCTGTCATTGTTTCGTAGCGAAGCGTCGGAGCCATCGAGCCGCCGCGCGCCTCACCAGCAGCACGTGTGGCTTCGGCATCGCGGGACGCAATCCAGGCTCGCTGTGTTTCCTTGAGCTTTTGTTTGCTCTCAGCATCGGGAAGCTTTTTCAAAACCGCTTGATAGGTTTTGTTAAGTTCTGCATCGGCTTGCTCAAACTCCCCGCGCGCCTGCGCGTTCATGGCCGCCTGCGTCTGCGCGTGAATCTGCTGAATGAGAAGCGAAGCGAGGATCGCTGCGATCGCACCACCTCTCAGAACAATCAGAAATCTCATAACGTTTCCTGT
>QHPC01000367.1 GCA_003218915.1 Verrucomicrobiota bacterium | reverse complement strand
CGTGCACTTGGACTACGCGAAGGCGATACCGTGCTTTGGTTTTGGATCGGGACGCACGAAGAGTACAATCAGTTTCACTTCTAAAAGTTGGGCATGGCAGCGACCTGTCGATCCTGCTTGCAATCGACGCAGCGCCTGCGCATTATAAAACCCCGATGATTCGTGCGAATTGTCGGGCGCGGTTTACCGCTGCCGATTTCGACTTCATCGTGCGCACGCTGGCGCGCTCGCAAACCGATCAAGTTTCTCTCGTCGATCTGTTGAGTGACCTCGAAACGCGCGATTCCGTTCTCGATCATCCCCGATTGGTCGATGCGATCTTGAATCATTGCGGTCACCTGCGGATTTCGTCTCAATTTTATTTTTACGTGCTGGCCCGGCACGTCTTGCAACAGGGCGGGATCGGCGACCGAAAATTGTGCGATTATATCGCGTCGTTGCTCGAAACGTTTTCGCGGGCGAGCCGATTGCAAATCTCCGATGATACCCACCATCTTGCGGAACAATACATTTCGGACATGCTAATCGCGCTGACCGGTGCGACACCGGAGCAGGCGTTTTTGCTGCGGGCCCACATTGGTAATTACTCGCTTTTCATCAGTGGAATTTTTCATCCCGCAGTCGCGGAACAGCGGAGTTTGCGCGGCGGGCCGGACATCGAGTTCTACGAGCAGGTCGGCCGGACGAACTATCAACTTGTGGCTTCGCACTCCGTCGCGCGTCGTTGCCAACTGGATGACGTTTTCGAAGGGTTAGCCGATCGGTTTCGCGATGTGCGGCTCGCGCTGAACCAACTTTCCGATCGATTGCTGAACCTGGATGATGACGCGCGACCGTCGCTCTCCCTGTGAACGAGACGCTCTTTAGCCAAATCCAGAAATTATTTGAGCGAACCTATGCGCAAGTCGGGATCAATCTGGAAGATTGCCTGATCGATCGCACACGTTGCGCCCAGTTGTCGATTCTCGCTGGAAGATCGACGCGCGAATTGAGCGAGCTCGCGCGCACATTTCTGCGGCGGGCTGGCGATCAGCTTTACGTCGGCATTTACTATTCGCGCTGGCTGATCGAACAGCTCGAACAACACGATCCTCGCGCGGGAGTCGGCGACCGCAATATCCGGTCGCTAATCATGTTCGTGGAGGAACTCAACCACGCATTGCATGCGGCGCTTCAGTTCAAAAGTGGAATCCGCGAGATTGCTTCCGAAGATTTTGCGCGCAATCTGGAGCTCCAGGCGCAGGTCGATACCTATCTCGTTCTACTCTTGTTCATCGCGTTCTTCCGAAAAACCCAGCGAGTTTCGCGCATGGATCGGCGCTGGCTGCGCTTTCATCTTTTCGCGCGTCAATGCCCGGAAGCGTTTGGTGATGCGAACCTGCGTAGCCGTTATCTCGAGACAAGCGAGCTGGCCGCGAGCTACACGCGTTACCTTGACACGCTGAACGCCCAGCGGCGTCTCGATGAAATCCGCCGCTTTCATTCGCTCGATTACGGCGGGAAAAGGGAGCGGATCCTGGCGCTGCCCGACAGCGCCGCCAACTAGCGAAAGGCGCACCATTAATCGCGCAGCCTAGATTTGCGAAATGAGTCTTAATGGTCCGTGCAACAAAATTCCTGCATCCAGACTCGGCGATTCGTCGAATAACTGGATAGACCTATTGGTTGCCGGTGCCCGTGCGATAAATTAGGCGGAACTAACCTGAGCATGGCGGAAACATCTTCAGCGCAACAGATGCTGGATCAGGAAATGATCGCGCGGATTGGCCGCCGCGATCAAAGTGCCTTTAGTGCCCTTTACGATCGGCTGAGTGGTCCACTCTATTCTTTGGCGATGAAAATGCTCGGAGACCCTGCAGAGGCGCAGGACGCTCTGCAGGATGTTTTCCTCCAGATATGGTCGCGTGCCGGAACGTACGATCCAGAACAAAGCAGCGTCTTCAGTTGGACTGTGCTGCTGACTCGAAGCCGAGTCATCGATCGAATGCGGGCGCGCGGCCGGCGTTCACGGGTTGTGGTCGCTTCTACCGAAGACGCACCCACTGCAGCCGATGCATCCACCGTCGAGAGCGCTGCGGATACCGCTGAGAAGAATGAAGAGGCAGTGCGTGTGCGATATGTATTGAACAATTTGCCTTCTGAACAACGCGAAGCGATCGAATTGGCTTTTTTTGAGCATCTCAGCCATCACGAAATTGCGGCGCGGCTTGGGCAACCGCTGGGCACAGTAAAAGCCCGAATTCGCCGGGGACTGCTTAAATTGAGGGAACGACTTAACAACTTATGATTTCGGAAGAACAACAGGATCAGGCAGCACTCTACGCGCTTAGGTTGCTCGGCGCGGATGAGGATGCTGCGTTCGAGTCCGAGTTGAGAGCGAACGCTGAATTGTGCGATCTCGTTCGCGAGCTACGTGAGGCGGCCGGCCACGTCGCCCTAACCGCTCCGTTGCAGCTGCCGCCTGCATCGTTAAAGCAGCGCATTATGCGTGAGATAGCGGTGGAAACTGAACGGATCGTTCCAATGCCGACACAACGCGCTGCGTTTAGCTGGGTACCCTGGGCGATAGCGGCGGCATTGGCGGTGTTTTGCGGCTTGCTCGCTTTCGATCGCGTACGGCTGGAGCGCCAACTTGCCGATATACGCACTACCGACCCGTTGATGCAGACGACGTTTTTCGCTCTCGCGCCATCTGCGCCTGCTCCGGCGGATGCGAAAGCGACCGTGGCATGGCAACCTGGCCGTCAAAGCGGCGTCATTCGCATCAGCAATCTTCCTGCTCCACAGCCGGGCAAGGATTATCAGTTATGGGCAGTCGACGCAGAACACAAAGATCCAATTAGCGCGGGTATTGTTCGGGTAGATAAGAATG
>QHPC01000215.1:13117-22830 GCA_003218915.1 Verrucomicrobiota bacterium | reverse complement strand
ACACCTATGGCGATGTTGTTCATCTGTTCATCGAGCGCGAAAATTATCGCGGGCCGTTTATGCCGGGCTTTCGCAAATGGAAATCGAACTACAATCCGCCCGACACCGGCTTGCAATATGTCGATCATTGCGTTGGCAACGTCGCCCTGGGCCAGATGAATCCGCGGGTGAAGTTTTATGAGGACGTAATGGGGTTCCGCAATATCCTAAGCTTCGATGATAAGGACATTTCTACAGAATACTCGGCGCTGATGAGCAAGGTGATGAGCAACGGAAACGGTTTCGTGAAGTTTCCGATCAACGAACCGGCCGAAGGCAAAAAGAAATCGCAGGTGGATGAGTATCTCGAATTTTATGATGGCGAAGGTGTCCAGCATGTCGCCATGGCGACAAAAAACATTATTGAAACAGTGACGGACCTACAGAAGCGGGGCGTTGAATTTCTGCAGATCCCTACTGCCTATTACGACACGCTGCTCGATCGGGTGGGTCATATTGATGAAGAGCTCAATGCCTTAAAGCGGCTGGGCATTCTCGTCGATCGCGATGACGAAGGTTATTTGCTCCAAATCTTCACTAAGCCAGTGGAAGACCGGCCAACGCTTTTTTTTGAAATTATTCAGCGCAAGGGTGCGAAGAGCTTTGGCAAAGGCAATTTCAAGGCGCTCTTCGAAGCCATCGAACGCGAACAGGCAGCAAGAGGGAACTTGTAATTTGTCATGTTGAGCGAAGCGAAACATCTCGGATCGATTGCTTTGCCAGAATGACCTAAAGAACAATGATTAGAGATTCTTCGTTGCGCTCAGAATGACAGGATAGGAAGGAGAATTGATATGCCGTATTATCAAAGACTGGGAGACATCCCGAGGAAACATCACATCTGGTTCCATCGCAACGGATCGACGCCGAGCTATAAGAACGAAGGCATCGCCTATGAGCACGTGTTCACCACGCAAGGATTCGATGAGGCCTACTCGATCATGTATCACCTGCGCCCGCCGACTCGCGTGCGCAATGTCGAGTTAATTAAACATTGGGAACCGAAAAAAGTAACCGATAGTCCCCTGCGACATCATCATTTGAAGACAGCTAGTATTCCGCGGCGAGGCGATCTCTACACCGGACGCGTTCCGATGTTGTTTAATCAGGACGTGATCGCGTACCGCGCCAGGCCTGCGAAGGCGTACGACAAGTTTCAATATTATAAAAACGGTGGCGCCGATGAGATCATTTTCGTGTTTCACGGCAGCGGCGTGATGGAATCTGTTTTCGGCAAACTGCCTTATCGGGCCGAGGATTACATTGTCATTCCGCGTGGAATCACCTACCGGATGGTGCCGGACAAAATTGATGAAGAAGATTATCTCATTCTCGAATCAGTCGGTCCTGTTCGGATTCCGCAGCGTTATCTGAATCACGAGGGGCAAATTAAAATGGGCGCACCATACTCGGAGCGCGATCTTCACGGTCCCAGCGAAATAATTACCATCGATAAAGAGGAAGATGTCGATGTTCTCGTCAAGGATGGACCGCGACTTACCCGGGTGACGCTAGCGCATCATCCATTCGACGCGGTTGGCTGGGACGGCTATCTCTATCCCTTCACGTTCAACGCTCAGGATTTTGAACCGATCACCGGCACCGTGCATCAACCGCCACCGATCCATCAGACCTTTGAGATTCGCGGATATGTGGTGTGCACGTTTGCACCGCGCCTGCTCGACACGCACCCGGAAGCCGTGAAAATCCCATGGGTGCATGACAACGTCGAGGCCGACGAAGTTCTCTTTTACGTGCGCGGGAACTTTGGTTCACGGCGCGGGATCGAGAGCGGTTCAATCACATTGCATCCGCGCGGCATTCCACACGGCCCGCATCCGGGGACAATCATGGCAAGCAGGAACGCGACACGCACGGAAGAACTCGCCGTGATGTTCGACACACAACACACGCTTGAGCTCACCGAAGATTCGCTTGCGCTGGACGATCCGAAATATCCACAAAGCTGGCTCGATTAGGTGAATCGCGCTGTGCCAGCGCGATGGCAAAAGAGCGGAGCTAACCTTTAAACCCAGTTATGATTCAGCGCAGCAATTCAGATCTCGACGTCGAGGAACGATTCACGCGCGAGGATATTCGTTTGCGGGAGAGCGATCTCGACAGAATCGCGGATGCGTACCGCGAGTTACTTCAGGGCATCGGGGAGGACACTGATCGAGAAGGTCTCCGGCGCACGCCCGATCGCGCGGCGCGCGCCTTGGAGTTTCTCACGCAAGGCTATCGGCAGAATCTCGATGAGATCATAAACGGGGCGGTTTTCGAGTCAGGAGCAAGCGAGATCATTCTGGTCAAAGACATCGAGCTCTATTCGTTGTGCGAACATCATTTGCTTCCTTTCATCGGCCGTGCGCATGTGGCTTATCTTCCGAACGGCAAAGTGATCGGCTTGTCCAAGGTGGCGCGGATTGTCGATGTCTTTGCGCGTCGTCTGCAGATCCAGGAAAATCTTACCACTCAAATCGCGGAGTCACTGATGAGATGTCTCGAGCCCTCGGGAGTGGCGGTCGTCGTAGAAGCAAAACATCTTTGCATGATGATGCGAGGCGTTGAAAAACAAAACTCGGTCATGAAAACCTCTTGTCTGCTCGGCACTTTCAAAGAGGACGCCCGAACCCGCTCCGAATTCCTGTCGCTGTTGAAAGATTGACTGCAGGGCGTCTGTGTCAGACGCCAGCGTAGCCGTCTCGCAGAGATGGCCTACAATTTGTTGCGAGATCATTTTGCAGCGTGTTTGCTGCTTCATGCTGTTGACGGTCAGCAAACGACTCGAATTCTCAGCCTCCCGTCGCTTGAATGTCGACCGTTGGAGCGACATCGAAAATCTGGCGGCTTTTGGGCCCGAAACCAATGCACGCTACGGGAGCGGTCGCAATTACGTCGCCTATTTCGTTTTCACCGGTCCTGTCGATCCTGCTACGGGAATGCTGATTAATATCAGCGAAATCAAGGAGCGCGCCGGCACGGTTGTGCGGCAGCGGTTCGACCACAAATTCCTCAACGATGACAATCCTTCCTTCCGTGCCGTTCCGCCGACTGCCGAAAATATTGCGCGGCAACTCTACGTCGATGTCGCGCCCTTATTCTCTGACAACGTCGCAACACTTGCTGCCTGTCATCTGACCGAGTCGTCTGAGCGAAGCGCAACCTTTTATTCCAATGGCGCCTGCGAGACGAACTATTGGTTCGAATTTTCAGCTGCGCGCAAAACCACGTCGCCTCGGCTAAGCGCTGAGGAAAATGCGCGCTTGTTTGGGTCGGCCACTTCGATTCACGGGCATAATTATCGAGTCCGTCTGACGTACCGATCCGCGAAAACGTTCAGCGCTCAAGATCTGCCGCTAGTTGATCACGATGCGATCCACGCTTGTTTGCGCGCTTTGCACGACGAACTCGACCACCGTTATCTCAATAAAGACGTCGCTGGCCTGGCGAATCACCCCATAACGACGGAGAGTTTGGCCGATTACATTTACCAACGCGCCAGCTCGATGACACCGCTGGATCGCATACGCTTGCACGAGCGCGCAGATTTTTTTGCCGAGGTGTGGAAGAATAAAGCGGTGTTCCTTGCGATGCGGATGACATTTCATGCGGCACACCGGTTACGTGCCGCCACTCTTTCCGACGCCGAAAACGTAAAGCTCTACGGCAAGTGCAACAATCCACTTGGGCACGGCCATGGCTATCTGACCGAAACAACCATCGGCGGCGAGTACGATGAGCGCAGCGGAACGCTTTACGACTTTGTTGCGTTCAGAAAAGCTATCCAGGAGTCGTTGGAACCATGGCGGGATCGGCACCTCGATCTGGAAACAGAAGACTTCCGCAACACGCCTTCAACTGGAGAAAATATTGTGCGTGCCCTTTGGCCGAAGATCGACAGTCGGCTCAATCAGCAACTCGTCAGGCTGCGCTTATGGGAGACCGCGAACAACCGATTTACCTTGAGGCGAACTTAACGCAATTCGAAAGTGACGCGGGGACGCCTGCGCACTCCAAATGCTTCGCGAAACAGAATCTCCCTCTTCAAAAATTTCGCACGAAGTCCTTTCGGAGTGCGGCGCGTCCTCGCACCGCTTTTAGACGGAGCATCAAAATTTGAGAGTCGTATCCCGCAGCAATAATTTCCGGTGAGCTCATGAAACGATATCTGATCACTGGCGCCAGCCGTGGAATTGGCCGGGCGATTGCTGAGAACCTGGCAGGTGCGGATGTTGAATTGCTTCTCCACGGACGCGATACAGTCGCCTTGGCAGAAGTGTGCGCGGCTGTGAAGGACCGGTGTGCACATGTGATCCGCCTGATCCATGATCTTGCCGTCCCGTCCGGTGTTTCCGATCTCATCGATCAAGTCGGAAAAAATCCGCTGGAACTGCTCGTGAACAACGCGGGCATCGCAATTGTAAAACCCTTTTGCGAAATCACACCGATTGAATGGGAGCAAACCGTCGGGGTCAATATCACTGCGCCGTTTATGCTAATGCAGCGTTTTGCCCCACACATGCCGCCCGGCTCCAGCATCGTTAACATTCTTTCAATCGCAGCGAAGACCGGTTTTGCGAACTGGGGTGCTTACTGCATGAGCAAGTTTGCGCTCGAAGGTTTCTCGCAATGCGTGCGCGAAGAATTGCGCGACCCCAAAATTCGCGTGATCAACGTTTATCCGGCAGCCACCGATACCGACATCTGGACTCAGATTGAAGGAAAATGGCCGCGCCACAAAATGATTTCGCCCGGGGACGTCGCCAACGCGGTTGGATACGCAATCTCCCAGCCTGCGAACGTTGCGTTGGAGAATATCAGCATTTCTAACCTGACTGGAAATCTCTAACTGCTTAGGCAATCTTGGCGCTGGCAATAGATTTTAGCCACGGCTTCGTGAGCCGTTTTCCAACGTGCGCCGTGCCGGCGGAGAGCGGCTGCATGCCGCCGGTGACGGCAGCAAAGAAGATATTTGTCTCATGGTAAAGGCTCTGCAGAGCGAACTCAGTATCAACGTGATCGCGTCGATCATTGTGTCGCTGGTCTTTCTGATAACAGGTTTTCTCTGGGGCAAATATAAGGAACAACGCCGCAAGTTTGGGCGAAATCTGGAAGAGTACGACTTCTATCCATTCATCGTCACCCGCGAGAATTTCGGCGAGTTCAGTTTGAAGGATTTTCGGCTTGGGATGCATTATTTCCTCAAGAATGAAGACCGCACGGCGGCGCGGCAACTGATCTTCATCGGGGAGCAAAATAATGTGCGCGACCAACTCGAGCCCACCGAACAAAAAGTTTACGCCCAACTCTTTGAGAAGTACGACGGCAAAAAGATTGCCGACGACACGACCGAGTTTCTCGACAACTACATCCGGCTCGTGCGGCTCATCGGGAAGTCGTTTCCGAACTGTGGAATGGAAATCTTGCTGCACAATCTGGCTGACCCGTCACATTCGCTAATTGTGCTCGAAAACAATGCGACCGGCAGGCATTTGCGCGATGGCACAACGAACCTACTGATCGATCTGAAGAAGCGCCAGTTACTGAACGAGGAGAAATTAAACTACGAGCTGAACATAGGAGCGCGGAAATTCAAATGCACCACGATTCCGATCTGCCGTAAGGAGTTTGGAATCGTCGGCGCGATCTGCATCAATGTGGACGTGAACTATCTCACTGAGGAAGTCATGAGCAGCAAGGAACGCGTCGAAGCCTTCTTTAAAAACCTTTGCCGAACCGATATGCAACTCGATGAGAACATTCTAAGCAAGGACGAGTACGCGAAAGCGCTGAAAGGCAAACGGCACTTCAAAGACGAGACTGTCTGACGCGTAGCCTGTCATTCCGAGCGAAGTCGAGGAATTTTGAATCCAAAACAGTGAGGAATTGCATCACAAACACGAATGCACCGCTTCGGGGTTCATCCATTGTCTTTTGGGTTGACGGTATGCAGCTTGTCAGCAGTCTGTATCGGCGCTGCTCTTTCAGGTGAAAGCGCCGGGGATGATTGCCAAGTAGGCGCATATCGCTTTTCGGATGGAGAGATTATCGATATCGCGCGATCCACAGACGACACGTTTCGCTGGCGTAAATTCGATGGCACAACCGGGGTTTTGCATAAGAAGCCGGCTGGTTCGTGGACGAGCACGCTGGGATGGACAGATCGTCCCGATGGACACAGCGCGTCTTTCACTCGCTGCGCGACGGGTGAAATCGAATTCGATGGTAAAAAAGCTCACCGGATCCCGTTCGATACGACTGATACGGCGTTTGAAGGTCGTGGCGGAATTAAGCTCGCTGGCAGATTAGTGCTGCCGAAGGGCAATAATCCGGTTCCGATCGTGGTTCTCGTTCACGGTGCGGAAAAGGAATCTGCACGCGAGTCATACGCGCTCCAACGACTGTTACCGGCCCAGAATGTTGGCGCCTTCGTTTATGACAAACGCGGGACCGGCGGCTCGGAAGGCAAATACACGCAAGATTTCGATACACTCGCAGATGACGTCGTGGCTGCCATGCGGGAAGCGAAGCGAATTGCTGGCACGCGCTCCGCCAGGATCGGATATCAAGGCGGTAGTCAGGGAGGATGGGTCGCACCTCTTGCCGCAACACGCGTGCCCATCGATTTCGTTATTGTTAGTTTCGGATTGGCCTCAGCGGCCGAAGCTGTATTCGAGAGCGGCTTCACCAAAGGCTTCGAACGTTTCGACGCCGTGAGAGCTAAGTACCGCAATGAGCCTTGGTACAAAGACTTACATGGCAATTATACGCATTTCATTTTACCGTACACGGCGGCCGAGATACGCGAAAAGGGGAAGGACTTTATCTTCGGCACGCCATTCCGCTACGATCCCGTCCCAACGCTTCGCGCGGTCAAAACCCCGCAGTTGTGGATTCTCGGAGAAGACGACCTTGAAGCGCCGAGCGCGGAGACGAGTCGCCGCATCAAGACGCTGATCGCGGAAGGAAAGCCAATTACCCTCGCACTATTTCCGCATGCCGAGCACGGGATGACTGAGTACGAAGTCACTCCAGATGGCGAGCGTATCTCGACCCGGTACGCGCCCGGCTATTTCGCCATGATGCGTGACTTCGCGCGAACCGGCCAGCTTTCGGGTTCCTATGGATCGAGCGTGGTGGCAAAGCCAAAGACGGATTAGGGAGGTCGAGAGACCTCTAATTCATTGCCTGCACACGGCGAACAGTGAGAGATTCCTCAACTCCGTCTTACTCCGTTCGCATTGAGAAGGAGCGCTACTTCGGCGAGGCGTGCAATGTCGCCTGGTATTCTGGCTTTTTGTGATACTCGACCAGACGGAACCCCCAGCTGATTAGTGTCGAGAGATCTTTGGTCTTCGTCTTCCTTTGGTTTAGGAAATTTCCGATTCTGGTCTTCAGTTCAGGCTGTTGATCGGTCGTGTCGAGGATCTCGAAAATTTCCATCGACAACAGCCAGTCCTCCGTATGTTCGGCCTGCTGCGTCTCCCAAATTTCGCCAAGCCGTTCATAGCCGGTTTTGCTCTCACGAATTTTGCGTACCTGCGAGTAAAGATTCTCGAGTCGTTCGCGCCATTAAACACCGAGCTGATTCGCTCGCCAACGGCCATATCGTAAAAGCCCCAGTCAGGCTGGAACAGGACGCGGTCACGATATTTCGCGCTGCAGTTTACGAACGTGATCAACAATAATCTCCCGTCGCCACGCAGAATCTTCTCAACCTTCCCCGATACGACAATGCCGCTGATGAACTCGATCTTCGCTTTTTTACCTTCAACAATTCCAAGGGCGTGGAGTTGATCGTTGGTGAGCAGCTCCGGCGCCGTTGATGTTTGTTTCCATTTGCCGACCGGCGAACCGAAACCCTCCTTATGATAGTCGATGCCGTGGCCTTCCAGTTCTTTGCCCTGGAACGCGAGCGCAGTCTTGCCGGTTGTTCGCAGATAAATCGGGGAATTGTTTTCGTCTGTAATGACCTCGGTGAAAATCCCGCTGACTTGGAGACCGGACGAATACTCGCAGGTTGCGGTATTATTACATTCGATGGCTTTGTTAATACCTTCGAGTCCGCCGACTTTGAACGCCACCTTACTGGCAAATTCTTCAAGCACGTCTTTGAGATGCTGAAAATCCCGGCAGACAAAAAGCTGCGGTTGTTTGGTAGTGATATCGAACGCGCAGTTCTGAGCGTCGATGGAGTAGGGGATCTTTTTTACCTCAGGCTCGAGGCATGATACCGATTCGCCGATCGAGGACAGCAATCCAGCGCCGTAAATTTTTGGACTCTCAAGTGAGCCGATGAGCCCGTATTCGACCGTCCACCAGTGCAAGCGCGAGAGCAGCGCCATTTCCGAAGGCGCGCCGAGATTTTTCTGGCGATGCTCTACCAGCTTGGTTGCTTCATCGACTTCCTTCGGATCGGCGTCCGGGCGCTCCTTCAGGATCGATAAGTGGCGAATCGCTTGATACAGCTCGAAATCTTTCCTGGACGACATTGCTTTCGCGCCGACTTCGCCAAAGCGCTGTAAATAATTTGAGTATTCGCGATCGACAATGATCGGCGCATGACCGGCGGCCTCGTGCACAATGTCAGGCGCTGGCGTGTATTCGATGTGATGAATTTGGCGCATATCGCAGGCGATCACCAGCACCTTGTAGGCCTGAAACTCCATGAATGCCGCTGGCGGAATGAAGCCGTCTACTGCCACCGCGCCCCACTCGATCTTCGCCAGAATATCATTCATCTCTTCAATGCGCGGGATGCGCTCGAAGGAAATGCCCGTATTGAGAAGGCCCTGGAAATAAACTTTGTGCGCGTATTCCTTCAGAAAAAAAGTGTTCTGGCGCATGATGAATCGCCAGACAGCGTGATCGACCGATGTGTAATCGTCGTATCGCTGATCGACTGCGAATTGGAGTAAATGTTTCGGACAAGCTGCGACCGCCGTGTTGCTATAGCTGATACCGCCTTGAGATTTCATCGCCAACCTCCGGAAATATAAATAACCTATGACTCGTTTGCGGAGCGAGCAAGAATGATTCCATTTGTCACACGCATGTCATCCCGAGCGGAGCGAGGGACCTCACATCATGATGGAAATTTGTGAGATCCTTTCGCCGTCTTCGCGGCTCAGGATGACAACGATTGAGGACGCGGCTCAGGATCTGGACTGGCGCGAACGAATTACGCGCCTCGTAATCCAAATCAGCGCCACAATTGCAATCACCCACGGCGCGAGAAAGGCGATCGCAACGCCAATCATTCGCAAGCTCCACGTAATTGCGCCCGCGCTTTGAGCCACCGTACGCCGCAGCGTGGCAAACAAGCCGCTTTCCTCGGTCACAATATTGCCCTGGCTGTAAACCTGGATCGAAACGTCCGCCGGTGCGTTTGATTCGTCGATCTGCGCGTCCGCGCGGTCCTGACGTTGCACACTTACGTTTTCGACTCTGCCTAACGAGTTAAGCGATTGCATGAGCGCCGGGTAATTCTTCATCGCCACGCGCAGCGAAACACTTGCCACTTCACGTCCATTCGGGTCACTGCTGAAAGTCGAACTTCGAACTCGTCCGCCTTGTTTCTCGGCCAAAGCACGAAGCTCCTTAGCCTTTTCATCTACCGACGACGTGCGAATGCGCAGGTTCGTTTGCTGGAAAGCTTGTTCCTGTTCTTC
>QHPC01000215.1:0-12998 GCA_003218915.1 Verrucomicrobiota bacterium | reverse complement strand
TCCTTTGACACGGCTGATTACAGCATCGCTTTCGTCCGGAGCGATCACCATGCTCAACTGCGCTGAAACGCGTCCAGAGTAATCCCGGTTTAATTGCGCATTTGTGATCTGCACCTTTGGCGACGCGAGGCTCTTGGTCTGGTTGTAAATTTTCTCCACGTCAGGGGTGTAAAGAGAGAGCTGCGCGCGCTCCTTGAGCAGAAAGGCCGCTGGTTCTTCCATGTCCTTTTCGGCCAGCGAAATCGTTACCGTGGCGAATTGCACCTGCGAGTCCCAATATTTTAATTCGCCCTGCATCTTCTCGATCTCTTCACGCACGCGGCCCAGTTCCTTCTCCACCTGAAGCAGATCGGAAACTTTGCCGGTCTTCGTTTTCAACATGTCGATGAGACGCTGCTCCATTACGTGGGCGTTCTTCAGCCGCGCATCGGTATCGAAATACGCCTTGGTCACGTCTTCGGTGCCGAGCGTCTGGTTCTTTAATTCGCCGAGGCTCCGAATCTTTTGAAGAAACCGATCGAGGTTTTCGGGCAGGACCTTCACGACGACCTGCCCCTTCAGCTTTCCGTTTGCCTGTTTTTCGGAATCTGTGGTGGCAACGTAACCATGCTCTTCATTCGCAAATGCACTGATCTTCTGAACAGCGTTGTCAAAGCTGACGATCTCCAATTCGACTGTCGCGTTGCGAATCAGCTTGCGGTTGGCGAGTGCTGGAGCGGGTTCCTGCACCGGAGCTTGCGCGGCTTTTTCCGCAACAGATGGAATATTTGATCCAGTAACGATCGTTTGTTCTACCCCAACACGCGCACGTTCCTCGTCTTTCGATTTAGCTGGAGCCGGTGGCGGTGGTTCCTTCAGCGCCAAACCCTGTGGTCGGCCGGCAGCGACTTCGCCTGACTTGGCTAAAGCACCCGATTGAGCTGGTCGCGATGCCGGAACCTGTGACGGTTGCGCAGCAAATTGTTCCCCGACGTAGCGTTCGCGTTCACGCGGCGCACTTACAGATTCACCGGTGATCATCCGCCCGATCTGCACAAGTCCGAGCAACGCGGCGGCGACTGCTGCGATTTGAGTGGCGCGTAAGCGCATCAGATCGACGAGCAGTTTTACAAGGCCACTTCGTTGAGGGGCGCGACTGCGAAAACCAGCCAGCATACGTTGTTCGAAAGCAGGATCGGCTTTTTCCTGTGCGAGAGTTTCTTCCAGAATTTTGTTCATAGTTTTGATTTCCTGATGAGTTTTTCGGCATGCAGCGCAATCGAGCAGGTGTGCATGAAGCGCGCTCTGTTCGCTGTCGGAAAGCTCGCCGTGCAGGTCGGCGGTCAGCCAAGTGTCGATTTCGTCGTGGATCGTTGCCATACGTCTAGTCCATTGAGGCGAGAGCAGGGCGAAGTTGTTTGCGCATGGACGCGAGCGCTCGTCCGAGAATTCCTCGCAGCGCCCCATTAGTTAGACCCAGGGTGTTTTCGATGGTGCGGTAATCCATTTCTTCGAAATAGCGCAATGTGAGGGCAGCTCGATGGAGTTCCGGCAACGCTGCGAGCGCGGAGTGCAATCTATGATCTAGCGCACTCGTGTTCGCCTGCTCCGGTTCGATCGGTTCGGTCACCCGTTCCGACAGAGGAACAGTGCGGCGTTTGCGAAAAACGTCGTGCGCCTTGTGTCGCGCAATGGTTGCGAGCCAGGCAGGAAACTTTTCAGGATCGCGCACTCGCCAACGCGTTTTCCACGCTTTCACCAGCGAGTCCTGCACGACGTCCTCTGCTTCCTCGCGGCTTTGGAGAATGCCGTAAGCGATGGCAAAAAGTTGCCGGCTGTGCGTGCGAATGATCATTTCAAATGCCTCTCGATCGCCGTGAATGGCCGCCCGATATTGTTCGCGTTCACTGGGATCCATTGGGTCGATCTAAAGCCTAGACGTCCAAAGGCACGAATCCGCGCGAAATTTTTCAGGAATTCTCAAGGTGGATCGGCTTCTCCGAAGATGATGAGAAGACCACTCGCCGAAGGCGCAAATACCAGGCGGCAAAAGCCGTAATACTTGCCAACGCGTTGCGGACAACGCGTTCCACCTAAAAAATGAGGACTGTATTGCCGACGCTGACCAAGTCCTTTACGCGCGCGGCGTCCCAGTTTGCCAGGCGAATGCAGCCGTGACTGGCGGCACGGCCAATTGTCTCCGGATTGTTCGTGCCGTGAATGCCGATGCCAGGCTTGTTCAACCCCATCCAGAGAACACCTACGAGATTGTTCGGGCCTGGCGGTAGGTTGTAATAGTTTTCAGTGCGCACACCGTAATTGAGCATTCCTTCGTCATAGCGGAACCACGGCCAAACGTTTGCGCCGAGAATCTTCCAAGTGCCCACTGGCGCCGGCAGAGTTTTCGATCCAGGCGTAATCGGAAAAACACAGACGAGCTGATCCTGGTCGAAGACCTCCAAAAGGTGCTCGTGTGTATCGACAAAAACCTTACGAGAGGCGAACGCCGGATTTTCAGGGACTTTGCCTTCAGTAAACTTCTCTACTTCAAAGGGCAATACATTCGGCACCTTCAAAGTTTCGCCGGGCGGAAGATGCTCCCAGTTCTTTCCGGGATTAAGTTTCTGAATGTAAGACTCGGCCGAATGATAACGCTCGGCGACGAACTCGAGCAGGGACGTATAGGGCAGCCATTTTAGTCTGGCCTGCTCCGCACGGCTGCCCGGCACGTTGCCTACCAACTTCAGATCTTCATCCCTGATCGTGTAAGTAGTATAAGTCACAGGCACTTGATCGAGCATCCACTGATCGACCGCGCCAGTCTTCGGCATGGCGTGCGCGTGCTTGTATGAGATGAGCGCTTTGCGGAAGAATTCGCCCATCCTTCCGTCAATTTTCCCAGGCCCGAAATCGCTGTTGTCCAAAAAAATTTGCAGTCGCGTAGCAGTCTCTTCGTCATAATTCGGCAATGCGACGGGATAAACGCGAGGCGGCGGAGTGGTTTTCTCCTGCGGTGGCGCGGTGCTCTCCTGCGCCAACGCGAACATTGCGATTGCGATGATCCCGAAAATGTAAAAAACGACCTTCATCGGCGGAAGTTATGCGCTGTGAATCCGGCAACGCAAACGCGATCTCGAGTCCTTATCGGACCACCATGGCGGTCTCGGCAGAGATGTCGGCTTTTGGTTGGTACCCTATCCGCCCTCTCGTAACTGCAATAATTACGAGCGCTAACGTGGATGCGGCAATTGTGAGATTCAAGTAGCTGCCCAGCACCGCGGGAGCAGGGAAGAGCCGGATCAGACTTGTAGCATAGAAGGTGTTCCAGGAGGCGTGCACGAGGATAGCCATAAGCACGCTGTTTCTCGTGTTGTTGACGACCCAAATGATAATCAAGCGCAGACCCACGAGAGCAAAGGCGAACGCCGCGAAGTCGAGGACGGTTCCTCTTGGAGGAATATCGCTAAGATCCTGGGACGGAATCAAGAATCCGGGCAGGTGCCAGAGCGCCCAGAGACTACCAAGGATAAGGCCCCCGACCAACGAACCGTACAACCGCTGCAAGCGAAACTGCGCGAAGCCGGTCCACCCGGGTTCTTCGAAGAGTGGCCCTCCGATGACTGCCATAGAAAAAAAAGCCTCCAGGTAGGCACGCGGAACGGTTGGCCGGAAACGTCGAGCGATTCCAAAGCCCCAGGCCGGGTGAAAGTGGCGAGCACCATAACCGCCGGCAGCCCAACAATGGCAAACAGCTACCATCGAAGTCCGACGCTCCAGCGTACGATTCGCCGCGTCAAGCAACGTATGCCCGCCGTCCCTTCGATAACTGCAGTCATGATAAATCCGGATAAGATTGGTCCAAGCAATCCAGCGATGGCTAAAGAGCGCACAACGTAGGGATTTAGACTCAAAACGCCGTAGTACATGAGGGGACCTGGGAGGAACATGAGCCAGGAGAAACCGAACGCGAAGACGAAGTAAAAGACTAACGGATGACGAGCGAGCAGGCGATTGAGAACGGAGGCAGGCCGCGCGGGTGTGGTAAAGCGGAGATCATGGTGCAGAATTGCAACCTTGAGGCGGTAGAGGGTAGCCATAATGGAATGAAGAAAAGCTATCCGATTCTGTCATTTGAATCGGATTGCTTGCCATTTGGTACGCCGGTTCTAGTTTTGGCGCGGTGAAAAAGATCGAGGCAGTCATCAAGCCTTTTAGAGCAGAGCCGGTGAAGGAAGCCTTGATGGCGGCAGGCGTCGAAGGAATGTCTCTTAGCGAGGTGAAAGGATTTGGCCGACAGAAAGGCCACAGCGAAATTTATCGCGGCACGGAGTACACCGTTGATTTTCTTCCGAAGATAAAATTCGAGATGGTTGTTCCAGACGACCGCGCACAGCGGGCTGTCGAAGCAATTTTGGGAGCGGCCAAAACAGGGAAGATCGGCGATGGCAAAATCTTTGTAACCGAGGTCGAAGAGGCGGTGCGCATTCGCACGGGTGAACGGGGAACGGAGGCCCTGTGAGCGCGAGCGTTTGTTTAGCGCGTCTCTCGCCTCTCCCTTCTCAAGGGAGAGGGCAGGGTGAGGGTTCCGATTCGCAGTTAGACCCGCGTCAGAAACTCCTCACCTCAATCCTCTCCCCTTTACGAAAGGGGAGAGGCGAACCAACGTCCTAACGAATGCACGAGTATTTCTTGTCAGTCTTTCTAGGAGTCGTCGAAGGGCTGACGGAGTTTCTTCCGGTAAGCTCGACTGCGCATTTGCGCATTTGCGAAGCATTGCTGCATATCGACCTTCACGACGGCTTTTGGAAAATGTACACCATCGTTATCCAACTCGGTGCCATTCTGGCGTTACCGGTTTATTTTTGGAACCGCATCCTGCAGTTTCTTTGCACGTTCCCAAAAGGCGAACGCGGCGATCGCACTATTTTCACGAATCCGTTGAGTCTTACCTTAATCGCGTTTGTTGTAACCGCGGTCCCAGCGTGGGCACTTACAAAACAAATCGGCAAAAACCTGGAAAATCTCTGGGTGATGGCCCTCGCGCTTCTTATCGGTGGAATCGTGATGTGGATCGTTGACGTTGTTTTCAGCCGGCCACGCACGATGCACATGGAGGAAATGACTTTGCCGCAGGCGGTCTGGATTGGTGCAGCGCAAATTCTTTCTGCCATTTTCCCAGGGACATCCCGCTCGATGTCCACGATCGCCGCCGGCCAGGTCGCAGGTCTGTCGCGTCCAGCCGCGCTGGAATTTTCGTTTTTCTTATCGATGCCAACGATGGTGGTGGCTACGGGGTTTGATTTTTTAAAGACAGTAATGTCACACCACCACGAGGCGGATATTGCACCACTGGCAATGAATCCGCACGCGTGGATTGTGCTCGGCATCGGATTCATTGTTTCGTTTGCCGTAGCACTGGGTGTGGTCGCCTGGTTTATGAATTGGGTGCGTGCCCGCGGGTTTGTGCCATTCGCGATTTACCGGATTGTTCTCGGCATAGCACTATTGACGCTGTTGGTGCGTGGCATCATGTAATCAAACAGTCATGGGGACCGATGTCATGCTTCCGGATCTGCAAAGTGCTGTTCTTTGTGAGGACGTCCGATGCGAGATCAATGGTATGCAAACGCTCGTGGGGGTGCTGAGTGTCGTTCCCGCGCCTGCCTTACCGATCAATTATATCCGGCTCTGCATCTGGACGCGCTGGTGCAGCGGAGCAGGAAAATTTCGACAAAAATCCCGCATCGTCGGTGTCGACGAACAACAGGTCATCGCGCAAGCGGAAGTGGAATTTGTCTTGAAAGAAATGGAAGGACACGCCACCAACGTCCATTATTTTGGCGGCGTGCAGTTTCAGCAGTACGGACTGCATCACGTTGAGATTTATCTGGAAAACGAATTGCAGCTGCGTTTTCCCCTTCCTGTAATCAAGATCGCGCGGCCGACTGGATAAGCGACGTTTTGTGAATGGGGGCTTACGAACGGGTTGGAGTTGTTTATCACGACGATTTATGCCGAGGGGATTTTTCATGGTGCTGCTATGCAGCTTCATCCTGGTCGGCCACACGCACGCACAGGAGGTAATCGTTGCTCGCGAAACGAAACCGGAAGCTCCCAAACAAGCAGCACCACCTCCGGAGCAAACTCCCTCGGTGTCAGCAACACCGGAGCCGGAACGACCTAAACCCAAATCACGCAAAAAATCTGCATCGGCAGAGCCCACGCTTGAGCAAATGCGAATGGCTGGAGAGCGCGCTGCTGAGCGGCTGACCAATCCAAGCCCTTCGCAGAGGAACAGATCTGGCCAATCGGATTCCGAGGCTGCTCCAACACCAAGCCCAGCAGCTCCAGAAACTCCCAGACCGGCAAAGAAGGAAACTCGTTCTGAACAAACGAGCACATCGGGTCGCCCAAGTTCACGACCTGCAAAGCCGGAGACGGGTGGCGCCGTGCGGCCCACATTGATGGAATCCGGGAGATCGGAGCCAAGCACTACACCTTTGCCAAAAGGGCAAACGCCCGCACCTGATTGAAGACTTAGCTCTTACTCTTTCTCTTGCTCATGCTCTTTTGAGTACTGGTTCTAAGAGCAAGAGAAAGAATCTCACAAGACGCAAAATGTGTTGCGTCCAGCGTTCGCCAACATATTATTCGTAGGCAGTCCCGACTGTGTCCTGCCGGATGCATCGGGAAAATTTTTTGCCCATTTCCGATTGCAATGGCCAATACAATTTTAGTTGGAGCGCAGTGGGGCGACGAAGGTAAGGGTAAGATTATCGACGTGCTTACCGCGAAGGTTGACATCGTTGTTCGAAGCCAGGGCGGCAATAACGCCGGGCACACCGTCTTCCATCGTGGCGTTAAATACATTCTGCACCTGATCCCCTCGGGAATTCTGCGACGCGGCAAAGTTTGCGTAATCGGAAACGGCGTTGTTATCGACCCGATCGCATTGCTTGGTGAAGTCGATGGCCTGCGCAAACTAGGGATCACAATTGCCAGGAATCTGCTGATCAGCGACTGCGCTCACCTGGTCCTCCCTTATCACCGCCTGCTCGATGAGCAGCGTGAACTGCGTCGAGGCCATACCAGAATTGGAACGACCAAACGCGGGATTGGCCCTGCTTATGGTGACAAAGCAGCGCGCACGGGCCTGCGCGTGTCCGATCTGATACAGCCGATTGTGTTCTCGAAAAAATTGCAGGCCAAGGTCACAGAGAACAACAGAATTCTCCAAGCACTCGGCGCGAAGCCTGTCAGTTTTCGAGAGGTCAATGAAACCTATCTGGCGGCAGGCGAGAGATTGCGCCCGTTCGTTGGCAACACGGTCGTGTATCTCCATCGCGCCATGGAGCGAGGCAAAAAGATTCTTTTCGAAGGAGCACAAGGAACATTCCTCGATATTGATCACGGCACGTATCCGTATGTGACTTCCTCAAACACAACTGCCGGGGGCGCATGCACCGGTACCGGCGTGCCGCCTCATCGTATCGACCGCGTGGTGGGCGTGATGAAGGCGTATACAACTCGAGTAGGCGAGGGGGCTTTGCCGACGGAAGACATGCAATTGACGCAGATGCTTCACAGCCTGGGGAGGGAATTTGGCGCCACCACCGGTCGCAAACGCCGTTGCGGTTGGTTCGATGCCGTGGCGACCCGCTACGCCAGAATGATCAACGGGATCGACGAGCTCGCCATCACTAACCTGGACGGGCTGGATCATGTCGATCCGATCCGGGTTTGCGTAGCTTATCGACTAAACGGAAAGCGCATTGGTGTTCCGCCCTGCGATGCGAGACAGCTGGCCAACTGTGAGCCAATCTATGCAGACGTGCCCGGCTGGAATACGCCGATTCATTCTGCTCGAACTTTTTCGCAACTTCCTCCTGCGGCTAGGAAATACGTCCGATACATTTCCGAATTAACCGGAGCAAAATTGTCCATGGTTAGCGTCGGGCCGGCGCGCGGTGAGACAATCATTCTTTAACCAGCGCTCATGCATCGGGTAAAGCGGGAGTCCGAATATCGAAATCCGAAACGAGAGCAAAAATGACGAAATCCGAATGACGAAGCTCGAAGGAATGACGAATGATTAAATGACGAAAGCATTGTCATTTTCGTTCTTCATCATTCGTGCTTTTGGCTTGTTTCGTCATTCGACATTCGTGCTTCTGCATTTCCAGCGTTTGCCTCGCAGCGAGAAATTCCAGAAGTTAGGTTGATGTCTGTGAGCATCAAAACTGTTCCTCGTCACATCGCAATCATCATGGACGGTAACGGCCGCTGGGCTAAGTCGCGCGGTTTCCCGCGCATCAAAGGACACGAAGCTGGGGCCCAGGCTGTTCGCGAATGCGTAGAAGGATGTGGCGAATTAAAAATAGAATATCTCACACTTTACGCTTTCTCCGCTGAGAACTGGCAGCGCCCCAAGACCGAAGTCCTCGCGCTCATGCGGCTGCTCGAAAGATTCTTGAAAGAGAAGACGCCGGAATTGATCGAGAAAAATGTTCGTCTTCAGGCCATCGGCCGCCTGACTGATTTACCCGCGAGTTCTCAGGAACAACTTCATAAAACCATCGAGCAAACTGCTGGTAATACCGGCTTGACTCTCATTCTCGCTCTGAGTTATGGAGGGCGCCTCGAAATCATCGACGGCATCAAGAGTCTGCTTCGCGCGGTCGAACTGGGTCACATCGACAGGGCGATGATCGATGTGGAGATGTTCAGCAAACACCTTTACACACGGTACTATCCGGATCCCGATCTACTCATTCGCACTTCCGGCGAAATGCGTCTGTCGAACTTCCTTCTTTGGCAAACATCCTATACCGAGATGTATATCACGCCCAAACTGTGGCCCGACTTTACGAAAAAAGACCTCGTTGCCGCCGTGGAAGAATTTGGGCGGCGCCAACGCCGTTATGGAGTCGTGGTGTAGCCTCGCTTCCTCGACACCGCGCGATGTAAGAAGCTATTTTTCAGGTTGGAGTCCAAGCTTATGAGATTCGAGAATCAAGTTGCAATCGTCACCGGCGCGGGGCGGGGGATTGGCCAGGCTACCGCCCTGCGACTGGCAAATGAGGGAGCGCGGGTCGCGTGCGTGAGCCGCACGGAAGCAAACGCAAAGAAAATCGCGAACCAGATCAACGCAATTCGCGCCGACGCGGGAAGGGCCTATACGGTCGATGTTGCGGACCATGCAGCCGTACACAAAATCGGTGCTCAAATCCTCGGCGATTTTGGCAGGACCGACATTCTGGTTAACAACGCCGGTGTGACCCGCGACGGGCTCACCATGCGAATGTCGCTTGATGATTGGGATTTGGTTGTTAACACGAATTTGCGCGGCGCGTTTAGTTTTGCGCAGGCAATCATTCGCGCCATGATCAAGCAGCGCAGCGGGCGCATCATCAACATCAGCTCGGTGATCGGTTTGATGGGCAATGCAGGGCAGACAAATTATGCGGCCAGCAAGGCGGGCGTGATCGGTTTTACGAAGGCCCTTGCCCGCGAACTGGCAAGTCGCAATATCACAGTCAACGCTGTAGCCCCGGGATTTATCACGACAGACATGACTGCCGGACTTTCCGAAGAGGTTAAGAATTCCATCCAATCAAAGATTCCACTTGGCAAAACGGGCACGCCTGAAGACATCGCAAATGCAGTGGCATTTCTCGCGTCTTCTGAAGCCGGTTATATCACAGGCCAGGTGTTGTGCGTCGACGGCGGAATTGTGATGTGATGGAAATGACGAAGCACGAATGACGAATCGAATGTGAATGTTCACATGCCGAAGTGAACGCGAGCATTTTTGTCATTCGGATTTCGTCATTCCTTCGTCATTAGGCATTCGTCATTCGACACCTCGCGCCTCGACGATCGTAACCCGGCCTTCGGCCACAAGGCGGTCGTGCGCAGACACGCGGCATTCATAGACGCAATTAACGCCGTCTCCGAATAAACAGAGGGCGTGTACTTGCAGCGCGGCCTGGATGTCATCCAGACGCGCTACATGCAGGCGCGCGTCCCGCAAGGCAGCCAGGTAGCCAGGCGGTGCGATCTCACCTACCGAGCGGGCCCGCAAGCCGCCGTGGACTGCCGCCGCTTGCGCTCCGTATTCGAAAGCGTGCACGGCAGATAAACGTCCGTCGCGGCGTAATGGATTAGCCGGGTCACGGTGCGTGTTACTGACGCATGTAATCGATCGATCATCCCACTGAGTTACCACATCCAACAAACACATCACACCGGAGTGGGGAATCAATGTGCGAATTTCTGCTTTGTTAATGCGCATTAGTTGCAATCGTTAAAACGTGACAGAAGCGTGTCATTCCGAGCGAAGTCGAGGAATCCCGTAGCATTACCTTGCGGCGGCGTCGCGGGATCCTTCGACTCCGCTCAGGATGACCCCATTTCAACGCTTCAACTCTTTTAACGTTTTACAGCGGCGAAGCCTAATCCCAAAACGGATAAAAATTAAACCAGTTGTAAGGCGCAAGGCGCGCGTAATACTCCAGGCGCTCGGCGTAGCGCTGCATCCACAACTGGATCTCTTCAGCGCGGCGATCGCGATCCAAAGTGATCTCATCGGCAAAATGTTCGAAGTAGATTTCGTAACGGTTCCCGCCGCGGTAGAGACCGAAAAACAAAATAACGGGACGATGCGTCATGGCGGCAAGCACAATCGGGCCGACCGGGAACGCGGCTGACCGACCAAGGAATTGGCATTGGGCTGTCTTACCTTCATTCGACACGCGGTCGCCTAGCGTGCCGACGAAGAATCCCGCATCCAAACTTTCCTTAATTGTCAGCAACGTATCCACGCGATTCGGCGCGATTACCGTGCCGGCGATCACAGGGTTCAATGCATCCAGAAAGCGCGTGATATTTTGGTTGTGGGTTGCATCCATTAAAACCTTGAGCGGAAACTTTCGCTGCATCACGCCCAGAGCTCGCAATACCTCGAAACTGCCCAAGTGTGAGCCCAACAGAACGCAACCCTTTCCGCTTTCCATTCGGCGGTGCAGGATTTCTTTGCCATGAAGCTTTACGTCAAAGCGCTGGAACTCACCGCGCAAGAGGTACACGCGATCCAGAATGGTCGCGGCGAAGCAATGAAAATGGCGAAACACATGCCACCAGTGGGCTGGGTAGCCGCGCATTTGCTTAAGGTATTCGTACGAAGTTCGGCGGGCCGCACACGAAGTCATTACATAATAGGCGGTGATCGGATATAACAGCAGCCTTGCCGCCCAACGCCCGATGTGCGTCGCGATCCAGGCGATCAATTGCAGTGAAGCGAGTGTGCCGCGTTCCGGCAAGCCCGTCCAACGCACGGTCTCCGAGGATTTTGTCTCCAGAACGTCCGAGGTCATTTACCGGGCACGACGTTTTGTCCGCAGATCGCGCCAGTAAAAAAGTGTGGGTAGATCTCGCGAATGCGATCGATGTTCGGCGCAACTTCGGCTCGCTGAAAGCCTGCGCGAGTAAACGCGCGCCGCCAATGCTCTGCAGTTAGAAATCCTGGATTCGGCCGAATTTCTGGATCTGTCTGGACGTTGGTAAAGCTTTCAAGAATCTGAAACATCAGTTCAGGGTAGATTGGTTGATTGAAATAGGGTCGCAGGCATTCGCCGATCACGAGCCAGCCGTCGGTGGCCAGAGCCGAGCGGGCTTCGTTCAAGCTAAACACGAGGTCCCTGGAGATATGCATGACGTTAACGGCGTATATCAAATCGAATTCGCCCGGGTTAATGCCTTGAGCGCTCCAAGGCAAATCGAGATTGAGCGCACCCCATTCAAGCGGAAGATCAGGATATTGCCTTGCGAGCTTGCGCTGGCCGTATCGCAGGAAGAACGCGTTCGGCTCTGTGATGAGATAACGTTCTACCCGGGGCAAAAGCCCGCGTTCATCAAACAAGCGCAGCAAAATTTCGCTGGCACTGCCGGGGCCCGCGCCGACTTCTAAAATCCGAAGCGTGCGCTGGCTGGAAACGCGCTCAGCGGCAAGCGCCGCGCCGACCCAGTTATTCACGGCATAGCTTAAATTGTCATTGTGAAAATAATTCAGCCACAACGGTACGCCTTGCGGACCGAGCAAATTGCGATCACCGCTTTGTTCTCCATTGGCGACAGCAGGATAGAGACTCGCGGCATGATCCAGCAAATCCAAAGTCGCCGCGTTCGCAGGATCGATTTGCAGGCCTGTTGCACGCAGGTTTTCGAGGTCCGGTTTCCGCAACGTGTGGCGCAGATGGTAAAGGCGAATGTTCCCGTCGGTCCGGCCCTCGACACAATCGATTTCTACCAGACGTTCCAGGATCCAATGTAAGGCGAACTTGAAAGAGGGCTGAAACGAGAGGAGACGACACAAGTCATCGAGCGATCGCCATTGGCTGAGGTGATCGATAACGTTCAACCGACGCGCCAGATCGATAGCCATGTCGACGCTGTAACGCTCCAATAATTCGATGCTTTGATACAGTCGTTCGCTGAACACCGGCGGTGGATATTCCTTCAGGTATTCCGCCAGGCGCGGATCGCTTGGTTGTACCTTAAACGGCGGCGCGTCGGAGAGTGGCGCGTTCACGAAGTCACCTTTGTCCCGAAATAAATTTCAAGTTGGCCTTCAACCATTACGTGACCTTCTATGCGACAGCAAAAATTGACTCCGGTCGCGTCATCATCGCTCGTGGAAAGGCAGATCGTAAATGGCTGCTCAGGCCTTAGTGGTTGCAGAAACTTGACAGTGCGAATCGCCGTAAGCTGGCAGTCTTTCCGCCAATCACGTAACGCTGCGAGAACTTCATCGAGAATCAGTACGCCTGGTACGAGAGGCGCGTCCGGAAAATGTCCGGACAAGCTGGGATGATCGGCCGTAATCGCGCGGCGTACTTCAAAGGTCATGTCAGCGAAAGTTTTCCTCATCCCAGAAGCTCCAGCAACTCGACCGCTCTTGTAGAGTTGTTGACCCTACCTGTTAACCAGTTTTTCCGCTCGCTCGCCAGACGCATGTTTCC
>QHPC01000366.1:898-2646 GCA_003218915.1 Verrucomicrobiota bacterium | reverse complement strand
TCGACTTTCCGACAAACCAGTTTCCTCGAGTATGGCGACCTTATTAAGAGGTCTACCGAAATGATTTCCTCTTGGGCGGAATTGCCTCTTGCTGCCTCAGAGCAAGAGAGTTGGCGGAGATCCTTTACGAACGACGCCTTCCGGTCCTACCGCAGCATCTGGCAAGAGTCCGTCCAAGAAATGCGCAGATTGCTCGGAATTGCTATCGAAGGAGTGAAAGACGGCGCACTTTCTACCGGATACGAAACGCTGAGAATGATGGGGGCATTCGACCGCAAAATTAGCGGCTCGGGAACGATTTCCGCAGCGGCGTCGATGTTTCTGGCATCGCGCTATGCGGTGTCTCCGCTCCAAGGACTGCGTGTTGCAGCCACCGCGACAGGCGCAGATACAGATACCCTCGCTTCAATGACAGCTTCCATTCTTGGCGCACTTAACGGGGACGAATGGATAGCCCCGTTTCGAGAACAATCACAAGATGCGGATTATCTTGTCGCAATCGCCAATGCCTTTGACTCCAATCTTCAACAGAAATCAACGCTGGGACATTCTGCGCAACGTATCTCGAAAAGAACAACAGCGGCGTTTTTAGAAGCACTTGAGAAACTGACTACACCGACTCCCATCACGCTACTTGATGGCCGTCGGGCGATGCTCATTGCAAAGGAAGAGCTACCGTGTACGGGCAAAACCTATCGGGCGTGGCGCTGGCGTTTGGAAACTCAAGACGGCCAAACAATTTTCATTAAGAAGACGAGGAGGAGATCTGCGAAAGACATACCTCCGTTATTGGAAACCCGTATTGAAGTCGTTCGGCTCGGCCTCAAGATTTTCGTGGATGATTTGGCAAAGGCGAAAGAATTCTACACATCGCTCCTCGGGCTGCCTCTCGATAAAGAGACTGCCTCAGCTTTTACTGTGAACGGAATACTGTCAGTGCAGCGTTCAAACAATCGTGCGTTCCGTACATTTGAAAGGCCACAAGACGGGACATGCGGACCGTTGCTGTGCCTAAGAGTTACGAATCTGCAGGAAGCGTACAGAATGCTTTCGGCCAGAGGGGTTAAAATTGTTGAAGAACTTCGCCAGCAAAAGTCCTATTGTTCTTTTCGCGTCGCGGATCCTTCCGGCAATCTCGTCGAAATTTTTGAGAGTACTAGCTCTGCGACTCCAGCCCCATGCTGACGCATGTGCGTGAAGACAAGCTGGGATTCACGTTGACGTACGCTTCCAGTTACCGTTACGTCTGCGCTTGGCCATCGCGGCCGCTCGCGTCTGTGGCCCCGCCCATGAGCAAGTGAGGACTCCAAACTTCAACTGCCCATTTCTATTGACTAGTGGAATGCAATCGAACGAAGCCGGTTGAGTCATGCGCTACTGGTGGGTAAACCATAAGCAGACGTTCAGGCACGAATTCAGCGGTAATTATATTTGGTCACCAAAGACGAAGCGTGGTGGTGGACCTAACCCGTTCTATGAAACGATGCGCGAAGTTGCACCAGGAGATGTCATTTTCTCGTATGCCGGCGGAGTGATTCAGGGCTTTGGAATTGCGCGGACGCATTGTTACACCTCTCCACGACCTGACGAATTCGGTCACATCGGCGATGCGTGGGACAAACTAGGCTGGCGAGTTGACGTTAATTTCAACCAGATCCCGCCGAAGCTACGGCCTGCTGATCATATGAAAGCGCTCGCACCGGTTTTGCCCGAACGCTATTCACCGTTGAATGAAACTGGGCACGGTT
>QHPC01000366.1:0-814 GCA_003218915.1 Verrucomicrobiota bacterium | reverse complement strand
GTTATCAGCACGTTTATCTCGCCTCGGTTCCGAAAAAGATGGCTGTGGCGTTAGCGCAACTCATGGGTCCAACAGTGCTTCATCTTGTCACCGCGACAAAAGCCGCCGAAGAAGGAAACATCCTAGATACTGAACCGCTCGGCATCAACGAGTGGGAACAAGCTGAAACGAATCGCGTTCTGCAGAACAGAACGTTGACTGAGACAACTAGAAATGCGCTGATCAAGGCGCGGATCGGTCAGGGCCTTTTTTGGCGTAACGTTGCTTCGATTGAGTGTCGATGTCGCGTCACCAGTGTGACTTACCCGGCTCACCTCTTCGCCAGCCACATAAAACCATGGCGTGAATCGACAAATGACGAACGACTCAGCGGCGAAAACGGATTGCTACTTACACTTTCAATCGATCACTTGTTTGATCGCGGTTTCATATCATTTGAAGATGACGGCGAGCTCATCGTCTCCGATGTCGCTCATGAAGAATCTCTTCGGAGAATGGGGGTCGATACTGAGCACGTTGTTCGCGTTGGCAGATTTTCCGAAGGACAGAAATTCTTTCTGGCACATCACAGGCGTTCTGTTTTTCTTCAAGCTGGCTCGATTCGATGATGACAAAAACAAGAGAGCGACACGTTTTTAAGTCAGATAAAAATCGAAAATCGTTTCAAAGATGGTGTGATCATCGGATCAATCAGCTGACTGCGGCTACTTCGCTAATGTTCGCTATTTCGTCGGCTGCTCTGGGCTATATGGTCGCACAGTTCACGAACGAAAGGATACCGATTGAAAGAATTGCTACGTGGCCGTTTGACCTT
>QHPC01000214.1 GCA_003218915.1 Verrucomicrobiota bacterium | reverse complement strand
GAACTCAAGACAGTTACTACAACATTTGCGAAATCGCGCCTACGAACTGATGCGCATCGGCATCAGGACGTAGAGAAATGGAGTCTGAATTTTCAATACACCCGGGCTCATCTCGTCGATGAGATCGAGAAAGACTTCGTCCTCGGTCAGCGCGCGCAGCGGCGCCATGAGAAATTCGGGGTTAAACGCGATGGAAAAATCGCGACCCTTGTAGGCAACCGCTAGCGATTCTTTGGCTTCGCCGACTTCCGGAGTGGTAGCGGTAATATCGATGTTGTTCCTGCTGAAACTTAGTTTGACCGAATGCGATTTGTCGCTGGCAAGCAGCGAGACACGTCGCAGCGAATTTAGAAACGTTTCGCGCTCGAGTTTTATTCGCTCTTTTGCCTCGGACGGAATAACCTGGCGATAGTTTGGATAATTGCCTTCGATCAGTTTCGAGACCAGCAGCGTCTTGTTGAGATCAAAAGCGATCTGCCCGCTGCCCATGCTGACCTTGATTTCGCCATCATCGGCAAGCAGGCGTTGCAATTCCGTTACCGCCTTCGTTGGAACAATAAACTCCGCCTCGTGGCTGCGCGGGAATTCCAATTCGATTTCGACCATGGCAAGCCGCCGGCCGTCTGTCGCGACCAGCGTCAGCTTGTTGTCTTTGAAACTGAACAGAACGCCATTGAGCACGTAGCGAGTCTCGTCCGTTGATATGGCATAGGAAGTTTTGCGCAGTCCGTCGCGCAAATCCTTTTGTCGAATCGTGACAACCTTCGCGTCCTCGAATTTCGGCAGCGGTGGAAATTCTTCCTCGGGCAGCCCGAGAATTTTGAAAAAGCTTTGGCCGCTCCGGATGGAGGCGGCGTTTTTTCCGTTAACATCTATCTGGATCTCACTCGAAGGCAGTTCACGGACGATGTTGAAGAGGCGACGAGCAGGGAGGGTGGTGGCTCCTTCTTTTTCTACGTCCGCTTCACAACTGCCGCGCACACCGACATCAAGATCTGTTGTGGTGAGATGAATTTCGTCACCGTGCGCCTGCAAAAGAACATTGGAAAGGATAGGAAGAGTAGTGCGGGTGCTGACGACGTTTTGAACCTGCTGCAGACCTTCGAGCAGTTTTTCTTTCGCTACACTAAATTTCATTATGACGGTCTAAGATGTAAAGCTTTGGGTTTTATTCGGCAACCCCAATCTCTCCAATGTCGAGGCAAGTCCGCCAGTCGGACGGACTCGTCCCCTGGCGAGTTTGTAGCTGCGGTAGCCGGAATCGCAAGCTGGAAACGCACCACTCGAGGCTCAACGTTGGAGGGAACTGTCAATGAAGGATATCGTCTGGCGAAGGTTGTCTTGTTCGGCCATTCGTTTCTTTACCAGTTTGCAGGCGTGCAACACCGTGCCGTGATCGCGTCCCCCGAATGCATCGCCAATTTCATTCAGGGACGCCTTGGTCAGCTCGCGCGCGAGATACATCGCCACTTGCCGCGGAAAGGCGATGCTGGCCGGGCGCCGCTTGCTTGTCATATCGGCCACGCGGACATCGAAATGTTCAGCTACGCGCCGTTGAATCTGTTCGATCGTGACGGAGTGGCGTCCTTCCTCCTGCAAAATATCTTTTAGCAAATGCTCCACGACCTCCTGCGTCAGTTCCTTGCCGCTGAGTGACGCAAACGATGCGACTCGCATCAGCGCGCCTTCCAGCCGGCGCACGTTTGTGCGAATGCGGCTGGCGAGAAATTGAAAAACTTCGTCGTGCAATTTGATCTGCATGCCGCGCGCTTTTTTCCGCAAGATCGCCATACGAGTTTCGATGTCCGGCGGCTGAAGCTCAGCAGTGAGTCCCCATTCAAAGCGCGACACCAGGCGGTGTTCCAGATTTGCGATCTCGGAAGCGGGCCGATCGCTGGAGAGGACGATCTGCTTATGTCCATCGAAAAGGGTGTTGAATGTGTGAAAAAATTCTTCCTGGGAACGCTCTTTGCCCCCGAGAAATTGGATGTCGTCAATCAGGAGAAGGTCGACCTGGCGATAGCGCTTTCGGAATTTGACCAGATTACTGTGCTGGATCGCGTCGATGAACTCGTTGATGAACAGTTCACTGGAGACATAAATCACCTTCACGTTTTTCTTCTTGGCCCAGACATACTGGCCGATGGCCTGCATCAGGTGGGTCTTGCCCAGACCGACACCGCCATAAATGAACAGCGGGTTGTACGTGCGTGCGGGCGCCTGTGCCACGGCGAGGGATGCAGCATGCGCAATTTCATTGTTCGGACCAACCACGAAAGATTCGAACGTGTTCCGTGGATTGAGTCCGGGCACGGTTGCGCCTGATTTTAGCTCGGCGGGCGGCTCCGGAAAAACTTTTTCCGGCGGCGCGGCATCCTCGGCGGGCATTTGTATGCTAGTTCCAGACGGAGAGCAGAACTTTACGGGGCGCGGGCTGCCGAACGTAGTCACGATCGCAGTCTGCAGCGCTGGCATATAATTACTTTCTATCCAAAACTGATAGATGTTGTTTGGGACGCGAAGCGTGAGCGATTTGTCTTTGACCTCAACAAGTTCGACCGCGGAGAACCAGCGCTTAAAGCTATCGGAGCTAATCTGTGGCTTGAGCGCGGCTGATAATTGCTGCCACAGCTGTGCGCATTTCTTGTCCATAGCAGACTTGTTAACAGTGTTACACGATCGCCATACTCGCTGATACAGCGCAAAATCGCCCGGTAAAACCCGGGCAACATCGAGCTGATCGCCAGTGTAACTTCTTGCGGGGATCCTGAAGAAAACTGTCAAAAGCGCGTAAATACGAGGGAAAACGGGCTGTGTCGCGCTTCAGCGATCTGTTGAATGCGTCCAGGCAGACTTGCGCGTTCCATCGTTGTTCCGGGAAGCTTTTTGTCTCGTTCATTCTCGCTGCTAAAAGTTTCTCAGAAATGTTCACAACTTATTCACATGCGCTCTTGGTTCTGCCTCGCCAGCGGGCTTGAGACTAGAAATCGCTTTCAAAATCGACAAGAAAAAAATAGAAAAAAAAGAATTTTATTTTTCATCGCAACCGAAAAATTTTCTTGACTAGAAAAAAGAAACGCGCGTGTCCGAGGGAAAGCCAAAACGAATTTCGCCGCGAATTTGTTCGTGACAGAAGCAGTCATTGTAGCGAAGCGATCAATCGATTCACATCGCCATGGGCGCTACTCCCGATTTGACCGAATTGACCCGAGCGCGCAATTTTCCTCCCTCCAGAGTGCCACTGGGATGCCGATCAAAATGCGGGCGACGCACACGAAGATAAAGAACCAAGCGAACTGCGTTTTCAGCTGTGACGGAGCCGCAATATGCCGAATTCTTTTGACCAGCGTCATTATCCTTCTTCTTTCTGCGACAGAGGCGTATTCCGTTGATGAGCTGCTGCCACCGTTCGGTTTTCGTTGGAATGACTCGATGGCACATGTGGAAGCGGTGCTGCACGGCGCTAAAGCGAAAATCATCTCGCGGGAAAAAAAAGAGAACCGGGACGTCTGGACAGTGGAAGGGCTCCTCCATCCGGGATTGAAGCGCACACTGTTTACTTTTAAGCAGAGAGCGCTTGTTGCAGTGGAGTTGCAGTATGAATACCAGGATTGGTCGATCGAACGCTACAACCAGCGCATGGGAGAAATTCGCAAATACTTCGACGAGAAGTACGGGACGGGGAAACTCGTCTCACGTTCCCGCGATACAGACACCGACGTCATCCAGACGCTGGTTGGCTATCAATGGATGGTCGGCGCGACGATGCTGGAGCTTTTTTATTTCTCTGCGCAACACGGCCCGCTTCTCTACCGCACGATTACAGTTGACTATAAGGCGATGTAGGCGGGTCGGCTCCCTCGTGAGAGCTTTCAGATCTGCGAAACGAGCAGTTGTAACACTTTCCTCTGAAAAACGCGGGCGTTTTCTTAGTTACCGCGGTAGGAGAAAATCGGCGGCCCCAGGAAGCGCCTGTCATAGATTGTCGCTTCTCCTATCGGCCGATAGCCTGCCTGCTCGCGAACGCTTTCCGAGTTAGCCGCATCGCATGTTTACCCGCTTTGTGTCGATTAGAATTATCATTGTCCCCGGGCAGCCTTGAAAAACTCTAAAGCCATTCTCGGAAAATCTATTGCTTCCTGCCATGAGATATCTGGTGCTCGGTGCATGAAAAGGGCATATGCCTTTGAGAAATCGGTGCTCGTCACGAGTAAAATCAGTACCGCGAGCGTTGCCGCTTCGAATGTGAGTTGCTCCGACTCCATCAGGCGGTCAATCTGGCTACAGACGGCTAAAAAACAGCCGATACGCTTGCTTTCGGAGAGAATTCCGATGCCTGGCATCTGTGACTCCAAAATGCCTGCAGCTCGCACTGCTCTGTCCCAATTAGCGTCAATCTCTTGAAATATCGCTGGGTTGCCAGTCAGCTCCATTTCGGTTGCTCGCTTTATGAATTCGTCTTTACAAATCATTGCATGTTGTGGCTCAAGCGCCTAGCGAGCGAGTTCAGCGACCGCCGTCGCAGTTTGCGGGACACCAGAGCGTTTTTCCCCTCCTCAAGGAAAGAGCGTCCGTACCAGACAGTGTCAAAATGAACGTCTTCGGAGCACTGACGTTCGGGATACACTTCCATGAGTTGATATGTTTCGGGATCCTCGCGACGATAGGCGGGCTCTGTCCAGTGCAGCGTTTCTCGGTAATCCGTTTCAGGATATGTCTGCACATATAAGTCTTTCACGAGCCGTGCTCGGAGCCACGGATTGCCACCGCAACAGATCGAGGCCTCCTCGTCGCGAAGCCACGATGGCGAACGACGCGAAAAACTGCGACTGATCTTCTCACTGAAGGTGAGGGCCTTCTCAGAGGTATACAGAACCGGCAGAATTCGCTTAATAGTGCTCGAATCGTATTGAGGTTTCAAAATGGCAACTACCCGTGGGCGATTGAGATCACGCATGTAATCATCGCGGGATGATTCCCAAGTGATCAGCCACGCATTGCGGGTCTTGGGCTTTCGATTGTGCAGCATGAGGTTACCTAACTATCGCCGATGGGAGCGAGCTTTCGCGAAGATGAAATATCTAACGAGGAAGGAACCCGCTGGACATCGCATGGTTAGCTGTCGCTGGAAGATCCATTTGTATTCTTCACTTTGTTGACGATTTGCCTTACTAGAGTAAGTGGATTTATAAGGCCCTTGTCTTGAACGTAATCTTTGGCCATCTGTGTGATTCCCGACATCGTTCCAGACACAAGCTGGTCTGTACTGCAAGACGGCGCGCTCCTACGGATAGATTCTTCTATACCATTCCGAGTAGCTGACCTGAATTCGTCAGATAGCAAAAGAGCTAAACTAAACGCCGCGAGTGCAAGCGTTTCTTCCACGTTTAATTTGTTACCGACGCGGTATAGTACAGCTACAAATATCAAGAGCACCCATCCTGAAACAGCGAATATGATCATAATTGTTTTCTCGGTTGGCTGAATCGTGTGGTTAGCCTACAGGGAATTAGCGCTCAAGGTGCGGAACTCGATTGACGGCGCCTTGCTTCTGAACAAACGCCTTCCAAGCAGCCTTTGCTTTCGGCGTCTGGGGATACATCGGCTTCGGCTCTCTCTCGAGTGCTTGGACGAAGATATCGAACACCACCTTGCCCTTACGTCGAAAAACGTATTTCGCGGGCGTGCCTTCCGTTTGGGCCGCGTCAGCAGAGATGCGCTTTGTCTTCTGGCCGATACGCTGGATCTCGAATGCGATGGGTGTGAGGTTATCCATCAGTGGTAACAATACACCATGGTTTCACGTTCACTGCTTGCCAAGGTCACGACGTGAGCTTCCTAGCAGCGTCTTGAGGTCAGACACCGTTCGTCCGAAGCGAGCAGCGTTTTGCTGCCCGGACCTTAGGCGGAATTACGGCAGTTCCCAGTCCTGCTTGTTCATTTTCCGTTCTTCGGAACTGCTGCTGCTGTTAGTGTCAATTCCTTCATGACCAGTCCTTAATCAATCATGACGGTCAGGTCCGTCGCGTGTTGAAGGTGACATCCCGCACGATTAGCGGCCTCAATTACATGCACCAATGGTACAAGAATACCCGTATTCGGCCCTGGTTTCATCATTGGGAGGGCGTCCTGAATCGAGTCCCAAATCCTCTCGAACAGCCCTGCTCGATACCACTCACATGCTCCAAATGCCTCATGCACGGCTGCCACGATGCTCCTTACCTTAGCAGAATCTTGAGACTGCGATGCTCCTACCTTGATGAGCCACATCAGGTAGCCT
>QHPC01000213.1 GCA_003218915.1 Verrucomicrobiota bacterium | reverse complement strand
GCAAACTTTAGATCGTTCATATCATTCCGCGCGCAACGCTTGAATAACATCGACCCGGGCCGCGCGGGCAGCGGGCAGCATGGACGCAACCACCGCGACCGTCAGCAGCACAAACGCAGAGACGGACACTGGCAAAACTCCAGGCATCGTTACGTCTGGGAAATAGCTGTTCGCCACACGCGCCAGGACGAATCCGAACACCGCGCCCGCTATGATGCCAACCGCAGCCATTGCCGCGCCTTCCGTGATGACATCTTTGAAAAGACGCTGCGGCTGCGATCCAAGAGCTAGCCGGATACCGAACTCCCGCGTGCGCGCGCTGACAGAAAACGCCAGCACGCCTGCGACACCGACCACAGCAATCGACAATGCGACTGCGGCAAACACGCCAAACACAACCGAGTTCAAACGCTGCGGAGTGAGCACTTCAGCGCGGGCGTCTTCGAGCGTAGCGGCCCGTTCAATTGGTTGATCCGCGGACATCTCGCGAATGATCCGCGTGACCGGCGCGACCAGCGAATAGGGATTTGCCCTCGTGTGGATGAAAAGGCGGCCGCGATAGAGCGGACCTTGTTCAAAAGTATTGTAAATGGAGACGGTCGGCTGCGGAACTAGATGCACGTCGTCGATATCAGCGGTGACGCCGATGATGCGTTGCAATTCCGGCGGACCTTGGCTGTTGGTTTTCAAGACCGGATCGGTCCAGAACACGTGCCGATTGATGGGATCCTGATTGGGGAACATTCGCTGCGCCAAAGTTTGGCTGATGATCGCGACGCGCTCCTTGCTTTTCACGTCGGACTCATTGAAATCGCGACCTGCCATGATCGGAACGCCCAGCGCGGCAAAAAATCCAGGAGAAATGACACGATACTCCCCGCGCGGATCGTCTTCGCCGGCCGAGTGATCGTGACCATCCGCGCAAAATTGCAAAGTGGGACCGGAGCCGGCATCGCGCCAGGGAGCAACCATCCCGAAGGCTGTTTTATTCACGCCCGGAAGCGCATCAATGCGACGAATGACTTCCTTATAAAAATCGACCACTTGCTGGCGCGTCTTTCCGTAAAGCACAGCGGGCACGTTGATGGCGAGGACATGTCGCGAGTCCATCCCGGTCTCCGTCCTTTGCAGCGCAAGCAACGTAGTGACCACCACGCTCGCGCCGGCCAGCAATATGAATGATGCGCCGATTTGCGTAATGACGAATATTCGTTGGCGACCTTTGCTGCCAGTGATTGGAACGCTGCCACTCGAGAGATGCAGGGCACCGGAGGCATCTTCAGGCAAGCGCGGGACAAAAGCCAAAATCACCGCGGCGACAATGGTGAGCGCCGCGCCGACCCACAGCACGCTGGAATCGACTGTAAGATCGAGAGCGCGGACGGAAAAGCGCGACGCGTAACGCGCCAGCACATCAACCAGAAATGACGCACTCCACACCCCAAGCGCCGCGCCGGCGCCGCAGAGCAGAAGACTTTCGGACAGCAACATGCGGCGGAGCGCGCTCCGACTGGCGCCAAGAGCGGTCCGCACGGCCAATTCCTGTTCGCGCCGAACGGTCCGCGCCAGAATAAGATTCGCGACATTGGAGCACGCGACGACGAACACGAGCACCGACGCGGCGAGCAAAACGAGGAGCACGGTCCTCGCGCCCGAGGTGATCTGGTCGCGAAGCAACTTGGCGGAAATCTCAAAGGCTCCCTGTCTCGAGTATGCCTCGGGATGATCCTTTTTCATTGTCGCGTACACGGAGCGCAATTCGACGCGAGCTTGCTCGAGCGTCGTTCCAGGAGCGAGACGCGCGAAAAGTTCCGTCATGCGATGGGTACGCTCGGTGACCATCGTGGCTGAAAGATGATGCGAGCTGCTGGCAACGTTGGCGATAATTTCGGTCTCCTGTGGATACGGGACGCAAGGCTCGAGCACGCCGATGACTGTGGCGGAACGCTCCCCAAGTTGAACCGTCTTGCCAATCACAGAAGGATCTCGATTGAGGGTATCCGACCAGAAACGATAAGTGAGGACAAGGACACTAGCGGCCTTCGGGCCGTCATCTTCCGGGCTGATGAGCCGCCCGAGAACCGGATGCAAACCCATTACGTCGAAATAGGTCCCGTTGACCACTCCGCCATTAACTTCTCGAGGCTCGCCGAGCCCGATCAGGGTGAAGGCGAGCGAAGAAATGTCGCCAAACTCACTGAGGGTCTTGATCCGCTCCTTTAAGTCCCCAATTTCCGGCATCGACCAGGTGCTGTTTTCCTGGCCCATGCCTGGCGCGCTCTGCCGGATATAAATCAGCCGCGCCTCATCGCGATTGACCAGCGGCTTGATGAGCACGCCTCGCACCAGCGTGAAGATGGCGGCGTTGGCGCCGATACCCAGCGCCAGCGTCATGACCACGACAGATGTAAATCCAGGCGATTTGCGGAGCTGGCGCAAAGCGAACCTTAGATCATTCATATCACTCGGAGCGTAGTGCTTGAATCGGGTCGATACGTGTGGCGCGGCGCGCCGGAAGCAAACACGCCAACAGCGCGGCGACTGCCAGTACGATTGCCGCAGCGCCAAGCAAAAATGGATCGTGCGGCGAAATTTGATACAGCTGTGCCGCGAGTAGTCGCCCGACGGCAAATGTTCCGGCCAGACCAATGATCAAGCCGAGAATCACCGGGTTTATTCCCTGCCGAACGACCAAGCGGAGCACGTCGACCGTCTGTGCGCCCAGCGCCATGCGTACCCCAATCTCGCCGGTGCGCTGCTCGACCGTGTAAGCGACGGCGCCATAAATTCCAACGATAGCAAGAAGCAAGGCGATACCGGCGAAAGCACCGAGCAACGCCATCGTCAGTCGCCGTTCGCCGAGCGATTCGCTCACGATGGCTTCGAGCGTATTCGGTTGGATGATCGGCAGGCCATCGTCGATTTTCTTCAAGCTGAGTCGCACAATTCCGGTGGTCGCTTCGGGCTTGGTCGTGCTGCGCACGAGCACATTCAGAAACGGACTGCTGCGTTGCGCCCACGGCCGATAAAATTCGACATCGTTCGCTTTGGACAAATCTGCCGATCGCACATCTCCGACTACGCCGACAACTTCGGCGGGCGCGCCGGTGCCATTGTCAGTGCCAAAAAGAATGCGGTGGCCTAACGGATCCTCGTTCGGGAAAAGTTTTTTCACAGTTGCCTTGCTCAAAATCACGACTAATGGCTGATCGACGCCGTCGCGCTCGCCAAAGTCCCGTCCAGAAACGAGCGGAATGCTGAGCGTGCGGAAATAGTCAGGCGAAACGCTGCGCGTAAGCCCGAGCGGTCGCTGGGTCAACGGCATTGGATTTCCGTCAGCCCGCGCGTAAGGCGCTCTGGATATATCCCCGGACAACGGCACCGCGCCGGTAACGGACGCTACTTCCACACCGGGCTCGTTTTGTAATTCTGCGGTCAAGCGTTGGACGAAACGAGCTTGCGAAGCAGGATCAGGATATCGCGACGGCGGCAGCGCAATTCCACCCGCCCAAATACGCTCGGATCGAAAGCCCGATTCCTGTCGGCTAAGCCGAACGAAACTCGAGATCAGCATCGCCGCACTCGCCACTAATGCGACCGAAAGTCCAACCTGCGCTGCGACCAAACCGCGACGGAGACGATGTTGTCGATGACTACTAGTCGTTGCGCCACCGCCTTCCTTGAGTCCTTCGACCAGATCGGTGCGCGAACTTTGCCAGGCCGGGTAAAGACCCATTAGCAGGCCGGTGATGAGCGACAACGCCAGTGTGAAGACGAGCACGGGCAGATGTAATGACACCCCACTTTCCAGTGGAACGTTTTGGCCCGCCATCCGCGGAACAATCGATACTGTCCAAAGCGCCAGGCATAAACCGGCTACACCCGCAATAACGCTGACCAGGGTGCTCTCGAGTACGAACAACCGAACAATGCTGCTTCGCTGGCCTCCCACTGCCATGCGCAACGCAATCTCGCGCCGACGTCCTGTGAATCGGACCAGCAACAAGTTTGCTACATTGCTGCACGCGATGAGTAACACAGCGCTCACCGCCGCCAGGAGTGTCATGAATGCCGGTCGCAAATTTCCGGTCACATCTTCAGCGATCGGCACCAATACCGATGCCCAACTGTTGTCCGGATTTTCTGGTCGTTCCTCACGATAGCCTTTCTCGAGTGCCGGCATGGTTGCCTGCGCTTGTTGGATCGTTTCGCCCGGTTTCAATCGTGCGAGGACGCGCATGAAACTGACTCCCCGCATCAGTCGATCTTTACTGATGTCGGCAGGTTCGAAGAGTTTGTTCGCAAAGATTTCAGTGTCGCGGCCAAACCATGAAATCGGCAGATTGGGCAATACACCGATTATTGTATTGGGCACACCGTTCAGTGTGATGCTGCGACCCAGTACATTAGGATCGGAGTTCAGGCGCTTACGCCAGAAGTTTTCCGTCACCATTACAACATCCCCTTTTGCCTCTTCCTCTGGAAGAAAAGTGCGCCCGAGTGTCGGGTGAATGCCGAGGAGATCGAAGTAGTTGGCCGTCACATTGCGGCCGAACAATTGGACGGGCTCGCCAATTTCGGTCAGGATAAAGCCGTTTCCCCGATCCGCGGCGATGCTGGAAAAAGCAGTTTGTCCGTCGCGATAATGCCAAAACTTCGGGACGGAAAAGGGCAGCTCCTTTAAATCGCGGTCTTTCGCTTCACCATAAATCCGAACCACTCGTTCCGGTTTTTGAAACGGCAGGCGACGCAGGAAAAGATCATGCATCAAACTAAAGATCGCGGTGTTCATGCCGATCCCGAGCGTCAGCGTGAGCACCGCGAGAAAAGTGAATCCGGGCGACTTGCGAAGTTGGCGGAGAGCGAACTTTAGATCATTCATCAAGGTTCTTGAGATGCGGTGCAGCCCTTGGTTGGGGATTCGTTAGGCATATTCATCATTGCTCGCGTAACGCCTGAACTGGATCGATACGTGTCGCGCGCCAGGCGGGCAAAAAACACGCTGCTAAAGAAGCGAGCGTGATCACGACCAATGCCGATCCGAACGCAAGCGGGTCGCGCGGGCTGACTTTGTAAAGCAGGTTGCCTATCAAACGCGTGAGCAAGAATGCGGCGATTGTCCCGACAAGGATTCCTGCCGTTGTCAGTCGCAGGCCGTGCGAAAGCACCAAGCGCAAGAGATTGCCCGCATCGGCGCCGAGAGCCACGCGTAAGCCCAGTTCGTGCGCGCGTTGCGAAACTGAGTAGGACATGACGGCGTAAAGCCCGATCGTGGCTAGGAACAATGCCATCCCGCCGAAAATCGCGAGCAACGTGACCGCGAGTCGCTGAGTGTAGCCCCGTTGGTCCACTTGCTCTTGCAAACGATTCGCGGCGTATGGCGCCAAGGTCGGATCGAGCGCGTGCACTTCGCGCGCGAGCGCATTCGTGATCGCGCCCGGAGTTTGCCGTGTGCGGATGAGCAAAGTGTTCCCGACAAAAAAATTCTGGCGAACCGGCACATAAAAGAACGACCTCGGAGCTTCGAGCTTTGTCTCGTAGTACACCTTTTTCGCGACACCGACGATTTGCATCCAGGTATCTTTAACTTTGAGCCGTTGGCCGATCGGATCTTTTCCGGGCCAATATTTCGCCGCCATTGTTTCATTGATAATCGCCACTGGCGGTGCGTTTTCGTCGTCGTTTCGCGCGAATTCACGGCCCGCGACCAGCGGGATTCCGAGAGTGGAGAAATAATCCTCGCTGACCTGAACATAGTCCGCGTTCGGTTGTTCATCAGGCGCGGGCTGGTAGCCGTCGATCTCAATCGGTGCGGAAGAAGGAGGGTTGTAACTGAACGGCATTACCCGCGTCAGAGCGGCGGACTCAACACCGGGGAGCGCGCGGACGCGATCGAGCAATTGGGTGTGAAAAATTTTCGCGCGATCGAGTTTGTAGCCCGCGGAAAACAAATCCACGACCGATACGATCACATTGTTGGTCAAGAAACCGGGACTCGTGTTTTGCATTCGCTGCAGGCTTTGCAAAAGCAAGCCGGTGCCAGCGAGAAGAACAAAACTAAGCGAGACCTGGACCAGGACCAAAGCCGAGCGCAATCGGGATCGGCCGCTGCCGCCGACCACGCCAGCCCCTTCGCTCTTGAGCGCGCCGGAAAGATCGACATGGCTCGCCTGAACAGCGGGCATAAGCGCGAAAAGCATTGTCGAGCCAATGCAAATCGCGACGCTGAGCAGGAGAACGCGCCAATCCAGTTGTCCGGGATAATCAATCGTGATCCCGGGCACCGATGGCGGAAACGCAAGCACGAGCGCGTTGCGGCTCCAGTAGGCGACCGCGATTCCGCCGAGCGCGGCGATTAGCGAAAGGAGCAAGCCTTCGGTGAAGAGTTGCTTGATCAAACGGCGGCGGCCCGCGCCGAGCGCAAGCCGCATCGTCATTTCATGCCTGCGCAAGAGTGATCGCGCGAGAAGCAGATTGCTGACGTTGGCGCAAGCGATGAGGAGGACAAAGAAAACGACGGCCGCTGTAATGCCGAGCGTCGTCGAAATTCCGCCTGCCGCGTTGAACGGCGTTTTCCACAACGGTAACAGCCCAACTTCGTGGCCGCGATCCGTTTGGGGATAATCGTTCTCCAACCGTTTCGCGATCGCGGAAAG
>QHPC01000368.1 GCA_003218915.1 Verrucomicrobiota bacterium | reverse complement strand
CAACGGATCACTGCGAACATCCAGACCTGCTTTCACTGCCGTGATGCGATTGTCCACGATCAAACCGACAGGCACCTTGCGTAGTCGCATTCCAACCATCTTACCCAGACTCACCGGCGCATTTGCGATCCGTGCCCGGAGCCAGAGACCGAAAAAGTTGAAAAGAACAACCGCCAGCACGAACGCAAACAGCGCCAGCACCGCGATGCCGACCAGATAAAGAGATTCCATATTGCGGCGAAGCCTACCGGAACCGAAACAACCCGGAAAGTTCTAATTGGTGGGACGCGTCCCCTGGCACGCCGTAGCGAGTCGAAGGCGGCTCAACGCGTTGGTCCCGCGACTGCGGGACGGCTTTGCCGCCTGATAACTGCGCCTTCTGCAATCGTTTCTGCCATCGGTCCGAGCTCTCCACGGCGAGTCTTCGACCGGACTGGCATCTCCGGCGAAGCCGATTCACCTGTAGACGACCTCGCTCAAAAAGTGGTGAGTTTTTTGCTCGCTTTACGCCGTGCTTTTCGATAAGAGCACAATTCCCATGGTTTCGCTTTTGCGAGGGCCTCGTTAGAGAACTCGAGATTATTCCCAAATGCACACGCTTGAAGAGTGGCAGCAGTGGTATCAGTCAGTTAGCGTAATAGAGCCACCACTTCGCGTGCCTCATCGGCCATCCGAGGAACCTCTGCTCGAGGCGTGGGACAACCGTTTAGCCGCGCAGAATGTGTACTTTGATATATGCATTGCCAAACATATCGGCCACGCGCGCGTTGCTGATGAGAAAAGCGTCGCGTCCCTTCGAGTCGATCAAGGACTGGCGAAGCCTGCGATAGAAAAGGCCGTGGCTGCGTTCATTCGCGACGGTTCCTGGCCGGCCCTGACACATCGCGAGTATTTGCATCTGATCGTCCGCATTCAGCTCGCTCGAAAAGTCGTAGCAGCCATTCGCGATGGCAGTTCCTTGCTGCGATGGCCCGCGATTTCTTAGAAAAGCGAACGGAATCTGCGAGCGATAGAAGCCAGGTCGAACTACTGACTGGCGAACGAACAAATTGACCGGGGATTTGGTGCTCGGGGCGGGACTTGAACCCGCATGCCTTTCGGCATACGCCCCTCAAACGTACGTGTCTGCCATTCCACCACCCGAGCTCTACTCGCGTGAGCGTCGAAACTTTCCGCACTCCGAAGCGGCTGGCAAGTTTCGTTTCTATTGTGCTGATGCTCGTGCTCGTAATCGAAACTCGAGTACAAGCCCTAACAGGGCACGATTGCGACCGGGAGAATGAAATTCCCGTGATTCCCGATTAAGCTTCGAGCAAGAGCATGAGCATGAGCAAGAATGACGAACGAGAATGGATCAAAATCGACCTGCACATTCATACGCTCGATGACCCCAAAGACGCGGTGGATTACTCCGCGCATCAATTGCTTGAACGCGCGCGCGCACTTGGCTTTCGCGTCCTTGCGATCACCTTGCACGACGCAGTCTTTAATCGACCGGAAGTATTCGCCGATGCGGCGGCCATGGGTATTCTGCTTATCCCTGCCGCGGAGATGCGTCTGCACGGCGCGGACGTCATCGTGCTAAATGTGAGCGCCGAAGAAATGGCGGAGCTGAAAAGCTTTGATGATCTACGGCGCCTGCGGGCGCGGCGCGGCGACTCGATTTTTACAATTGCGCCACACCCGTTTTACAGGTTTGGGGGCTCGATCGGATCGCGATTATTTCAAGAAATAGATTGCTTCGACGCCATCGAGTTCTGCCATTTTCATGTAGGCCTCTTTAATCCGAATCGCCGTGCGAAAAGAGTGGCGTCGCGTTTCGGCAAACCATTAATCGCGACCTCCGATGCGCATCGGCTGCACGCGTTTGGCCGCCACTACACGAGCATCCCCATGCCTTCTGCGCTGACCCTCGAAAATGTTTTCGCAGCCTTGCGCAGCGGCCCGCTGCGCCTAACGAGTCCTGCGTGCAGTTTCGCTGCTCTTGTCAGCGCGATCTATTTTGTTTTTCTTGCGCATCCATTTCGAGTGCGCCGGAAGATCGCCGCCTCTAAGAGACAATCTTCGAGCGGCGAAACCCGGGTCGTCCGTTAGGCTCCTAGCGGGAAGGGGATTCGGGCGTCAGGTCGTAGATTGCGCCCCAGTCGCCCGACGCTATGAGACGTGCCGTCATTTCCCAAGGGCGAGTGCTCCCCTGGTAATTCGCCGTCTCGTCGCGACCCCAGAAAATGTAGCGGACGCCCAGAGCCTGAGCGGCTTGACGCCAGTTCGGGGCTCCGCGCATTAAGGCAGTGAGTTGCCTATTGGGATTGTCGTAATCGAATCCTTCCGTCCACAGATGGCCCGGATAACCCAGAACGACTTTGCGGCCCTGGAGCAGGAGCGGATGATTATAGGTCGGGTAAGCGGCGAAGCGAGCTTCAACCGGCAAAGGCCGAACCGCAGTGCCGATTGCATCGAGTCTTGCGCGGTCAATGAGTCCAAAGCCCGGATGCCCGGCCGTCAAGCCGCCTAGCAACGTGACAAAACCGGAAGCGAACAGCGCAACGCAGGTAGCTGCTCGTTCCGGAAAGGCCCAGCGCCCAATCAAATCGCTCCACAAAAATGGGAGAATCAGAAAGTAACCCCAAACCATCAGTTTGAGATTGTCCCA
>QHPC01000369.1 GCA_003218915.1 Verrucomicrobiota bacterium | reverse complement strand
CCACGGTTGATAATGTAGAAGCGGTCCGGTGCGTCGCCTTGTTCAAATACCATCTGACCGGCAGAGTATTTGATCGTCTGTAACTTTTTGCTCGTATCGACCAACACCTGTTTTGGCAAACGCGGCAACGCCTTTGCCAGCCATTCGTCGTAGGTTGTTAGCGTCGATTGACCGGGTTTCCAGTCGACGGGACATAGTTCGCCTGTCCGTAGCGCCTGTAACACCCGCAGCGTTTCGTTGACGTTGCGCCCGACATCCAATTCGTTGACGCTCATGTGGCGGAGAATGCCTTCCGGATCGATGATGAAAGTTCCGCGCAACGCCGCGCCATCCTCAAGAAGAACATCGAAAGCGCTGGACACTAGATGGCCAGTGTCTGCGATTACTGGATAATTTATATTCGCCAGACGTGGATCCGACTCGAACCACGCTTTGTGGGTGTAGAAACTATCTGTGCTGACACCAATAACGATGGCGTTTTCGCGCTCAAAGTCCTTTTGTATCGCGCCAAACGATGCAATTTCTGTCGGACAGATAAATGTAAAATCGCGTGGATAGAAAAAGAGAACAACCCACTTACCACGATGTTGTGACAGCCCAACCTTCTTTGGACCATGCGCTCCTTTTATCCAAGCTTCGCCTTCGAATTCCGGTGCAGGTTTACCGATTCGAACTGCCATTCGTCCCTCCTTTCAGTTTGAATTCAGATGTGATTTCTCGCGAAGCTTCTCTTTAAGGATTAATTCGTTTTCCGTTCAATTGAAGGTTTTGGATTCGGGCGACCGAACTACGAACCAAGTGCAGGCGGGTTTCCTACTTCCACTCCCAGGACTGGGAGCGACTGTTCCCCTGGGCGTCCACCTCGTACTCGAAGATCGCGGCCACGCTGTTCAGCCGGGACCATTTGGCAGACGAAGTCTGATAGTACACGGCACCCCGATAAGTCACGGCGCCGTCTTTCTTCATCGTGCCGACGCCTTGGCCTATCCACGTGGCCATGTCTCCCTCTTCGCCAATGACGATTCCCTGCCCTTCGCCGTACAGGGTCCCACTAGGCCGAACAACCGACCAGTAGGTGCCCCTATTTGTGGCTTTTGCACCTAGCAAAGTACAGCTGGCCTGGAAAGAGGTTTCCATTTTCGGGCTGCCGTCCGGATTCGGTAGTACCCTCTGTGAAGTCACCTTTCCTGATTCTTCAGCGATTTTTTCGCCTTGCATGCATGTCCTCCTATCTATGTGTTTGCTGAATTAATTGGTTCAATGAAAAGCGTGTATCAATGTGGAGATCGCAGTGAGCGCTGTCTTAGCCGACGTTAAGCCCGCCAAACGGCTTTTTCAAACACCGCTGGACAGTCGGATGACGCGAATCGACATGATTCTAACAATGGGTTCCGACAGCCGCACGTAAGACTTCAGTCCTATTTGAAAAGCATGGGGGAAATCATCGCTGACAATCTCAAGGGACCCGGCTGGAGTTGGGGCCGTGTCTCACCCGTGGATTCCAACGGGCAAACGATCTGGATCGTTGACGCGCATCGCGGCGATGGAAAGCGTTTCGTTGTGCGAGGGGATGAAAAGCTGACGGCGTTTTTGGAACTCGAATCAGTGATCCGCGCACCGCAATGGCAATCGCTACACGTCACAGGAAGCGCATTTAATATACCGGGCGGGCTCAGAATAGCGGTAACCGCTTGGCTTTGATGTGACGAATATCGGAACCTACTTGCGCAAATGGGCCGATCTTTTGATGAGAAGTCGGACTTGGATACCGTCCTCGCCAAAAAATTGCCTCACCAATTCTCTTAACCAGATATTTCTCGGTTTCAGAGAGTTTCATTCCAGTCCGCTCCACAAATTCTAGAATATCGTGACCCCGCAAAGATTCTGCCAGGATGCCAGCCTTTACGGCGTCGCGTTCTTCGCGAGTTAAGCGACTCGCCAAATACCCCTTACACAGGTTCTCAATTGCGAAACCCGCCAGCATCATGTGCACATTTACCAGGCTGTGCTCTGGTTCCGGATCGCTCTTCTGATCAAGGACTTGAGCGCGGAGACGATCCCAAAACAACTCAATGTGCGGTTCTAGCAATTCCATCGCTGCGATAAGTTCGTTGGCCGCGGAAAACCAAGCTTGTTCGTTCAACACGCTTTGAGAAAATCTGGCGATTCTTGCCCTCGTTAAAATGTCCTCTTCCTCAGAACGACTCGGTTCGGAGTCAGGCAATGATCCGGGTGCTGAGATCTCGTCAGGCATTCAGCCGAAAGGATGGCCCAACCCGTAAGGGGATGAAAGTCTCCATTAGAGACAAATCCAACATCACTGTCTTGGGCGAGATCACCCACGCACATACCGCCATCGCTCACCACTCTTTGAAATCGCCCGCGTGCTCGTGCGTTTCGATCACGTTGCCAGCTTCATCGTAAACGCGAATCGTCGCGTCGTGTGAGCAGCTGAAGCACCGATCTGGATTGTGGACGCGCATCGGG
>QHPC01000212.1 GCA_003218915.1 Verrucomicrobiota bacterium | reverse complement strand
CCGTCAAGGATGCGGGTGCCGGGGGGGATGTGTTGCGTGATCCGCTCAAGATCGTACGGCTTGAAACCGCCCTCGCGCGGTGTGAGATCGGGCTTCGGGTCGACCATCAACTTCGAAAGATCGGGCTCGTCGAACGCTTCGATGCGCGTGGCCAGCGAGGTGTCGCTCAAAATAAAAACCGGCGTGCTGTATTTGCGTGCAATCCGCGCCCCTTCAATCGCGATGTAAAAACAATCTTCCACGCTGGCTGCTGCGAGCACAACACGCGGGCTGTCGCCGTGGCTGCCGAAGATCGCCTGGTGCAAATCGCTTTGCTCAACGTTTGTCGGCAATCCCGTGCTCGGGCCGCCGCGTTGAATGTTGCAAACGATGAGCGGGATCTCCGCCATTGACGCCCAGCCGATCGCTTCGGCCTTGAGCGAGATGCCCGGTCCGGCGCTGCCGGTGACCGCGAGATATCCTGAATAAGAAAATCCAAGCGCCAGCGACACCGCACCAAGCTCGTCCTCGGCTTGGACAAAAATGCCGCCATATTTGGGCAGTTCGCGCCGGAGCGTTTCCATGATCGACGACCACGGCGTGATCGGATAACCGGCGCCGTAGCGCACACCGGCGGCGATCAATCCGTAGGTAAGGGCCTGATTGCCGTCCATCGTGATCTGCGCGCGACCGCTCGTTTTTGGGAAGTGCTCAAATCGATAATGCTTCGTGAGGACGTTTCCGACCGGGTACGCGTAACCGGCCTGGAACGCCATTAACGCGGTGTTTATGATGCTCTGGTCTTTGCCGGCGAATTTTTCGCTGATTAGTTTCTTCAACTTGTCGGCGTCGAGATTGAAAATTTTTGCGATCAGACCGAGCACGAAAATGTTTTTGCCCTTGTCCTTGGCCGTGCCGCCCAGCGCTTCGACGGTAAGGCCGGTGATGGGAACTCCGACATAAACGAAACGTTTGTCGTCGAGGTTCGGTTCGACGTTGTCCGAATCGTAGAGCAACACGCCGCCTTCTTTCAGGAAATCGAGGTGGTCCTGATAACTGTGCTGATAAAACGCGACCAGAAAATCAGCTTCATCGCCGGCCGACAATACTTCCCCGGAACCGATCCGGACCTGGAAAATGGATGGTCCACCAGAAATCGTGGCAGGGATGGTCATGTAAGTCATGACGTCGTGATCGCTGCGCCCAGCCAGGCGCGCGAGAAACGCGCCTGCGGTTTGGATGCCGTCCTGCGAATTTCCGGCGAGACGGATCACCGCATCCTGAATGTTTTCGGGCCGCAGATCGGCCCGCTCCGAAGTCGGAGTGGAAGTTGCTGCGGCAGTCGCGCCGTCGCCCTTAGTCACAACAGGTGTTTCATTCACGGGATTATAAAATTAACAGAATTGGAGCAGCATTCCACCGGCAATTGAAGGAAAGGTCAGGTGTCGACAATGGAGGGGCGAGCTCCCGCGAGCCTCTGCATAGGACAAGCATCTGGGGGTGGGCGTTAGGCGTAGCAGAGCTTCGCCCTCCAAGCCATCATTGCTTGCAATTGCCACCCTGTTGAATAATTGAAAAGAGATATGGCCGACGCGGGAGTGATCGATCCAGCTCGTCAGGAGCAATTTGTTGGAAAAGTGGTCGAGCAGATTAGCGGCACAATGACGACGCTGCTCGGAGCAGTTGGCGATCGATTGGGCTTATTCAAGAATCTGGCGGAGCAGGGGCCCGCGACGTCGGCAGAACTGGCGTCCCGAACAAACATGAGCGAGCGCTATCTTCGCGAGTGGCTGGGTGGTATGGCCACGGCCGGTTATCTGAATTACGACGGCGCCGCAAAGCGTTTCAGTCTTCCAGCCGAACATGCCTCCGTGCTCGCCCACGAGAACGGCCCGTTTTTTGTCGGCGGCATGTATCAGATGCTGCCCGCGTTCACGAGTGTATTCGATGGAGTCCTGACCGCGTTTCGCAGTGGTGGTGGCGTTTCTCAATCGCAATACACCGATATGATGTGGGACGGTCTGGAACGTTTCACGTCCACCTGGTTTGAGAATTTGCTGTTGCAACAATGGATCCCCGCCATGCCTGACGTGAAAGCGCATCTTGAACGCGGTTGTGACGTGGCTGACGTCGGATGTGGGCGGGGACGCGGCCTGATCAAACTTGCGCAAGCGTTTCCGCGGTCGCGTTACGTGGGCTACGACAACTTTGGTCCGACCGTTGCTCGCGCGACGGCGAATGCGCGCGAAGCTGGCGTGTCAGACCGGGTGCGTTTCGAAGAGCGGGATGTCTCAAAAGGATTGCCGGCGCAATTTGATGTGATCACGACGTTCGACGTGGTGCATGATGCGGTCGATCCGCTTCAGTTGCTGCAATCGATCCGTCGCGCGCTTCGGCCCGGCGGCGTTTATGTTTGTCTCGATATCAATTGTTCAGACAAGCTCGAGGAGAATGCGAATCCGCTCGGCGCGATGTTTCACGGCGTAAGCGTGTTTTATTGCATGACCACCTCGCTGGCGAACCATGGTGCAGGGCTGGGCACGCTCGGGTTCCATGAAGCGAAGGTCCGCGAGCTTTGCGAGAAGGCCGGGTTCAGCAGCGTCCGGCGTGTGCCACTGGAAAATCCTTTCAATATTTTGTACGAAGCCAAACCGTAAGGTTCGTTGTCGCTGCGGCGGTTTTCCGACTTTTTCGTGTGCCAGGAAGATATTTTCGCCTATTTCCCTTGAAAAAGCGGCGCGAAGGCTTACGGCATGCTTTAAACATGCGGCTGACACAGCCGCCACTACACGAATTCCCGAATCTTATACGTTAGAAACCAACAACCGCCAGGGCCTCAGAAGATTATGAGAAGAGCGAAATCCGTTGTCGCTTTTATGTTTCCGGTTGTGCTTTGGGTGACCGCCGCCAGCGTTGAGTACGATTTGGCTATGCACTTCCGAATCCTGTCCAGCGTCGCAAGCGTTTGCGGTTTATTCGTGTTGGTCGGCGCGCTGCTTCGAGCCCCTGAAGGCTACGAAGACGACACTGGGTTTCATATTGGTGCGCTGGCAGACGCTCTGCCGTAGGCCTTCACTTTCTTGACTGGCCTGCTGCATTCTCGCTCTGCACGCGGTCGAGTCCGCGCCGCTTTAGCAACGGCTCGACATAAGGATCGCGTCCCACAAAATTCTTAAACAGCCCGAGGGCATCGGCCGATCCCCCGCGTGACAGTAACATGGCGCGAAAGCGGTCGCCGTTCTCGCGTTTCAATCCGCCATGTTCTTTGAACCACTCGACCGTGTCGGCGTCGAGTACTTCGCTCCAGATGTAAGAGTAATAGCCGGCCGAGTAACCGCCGGCGAAGGCGTGTGAAAAATAAAAGCTGCGGTAACGCGGTGGCACCGGCGCAAAATCGACACCGGCCTTGTGCAGCGCTTCCGCTTCAAAGGCGGCTGCGTCTTTCGGGACATCAGATGGATTCAGCTGATGCCACGCCTGATCGAGAAGTGATGCCGACAGGTATTCGGTCGTTTTGTAGCCCTGATTGAATTTTTCCGCAGCGATCACCTTGTCGAGCAAGGCCTGCGGGATCGGTTCGCCCTTCTTGTAATGTTTCGCGTAGTTCTTGAGCACCTCGGGCCATGTCGCCCACATTTCATTCACCTGCGACGGGTACTCGACGAAGTCACGCGGCACGCTTGTTCCACTAAAGCGCGGATATTTTACGTTCGAAAACATCCCGTGCAGCGCGTGACCGAACTCATGGAATGCAGTGCGCACCTCATCGTGTGTGAGCAACGTCGGTTCGCCAGGCGGCGGCTTCGGAATATTGAGATGATTGGCAACGACCGGCTTCGTCCCGAACAGATCGCTTTGCTGCACGTACGCGTTCATCCATGCGCCGCCGCGTTTCGATGGACGCGCGTAATAGTCGCCGAGGAACAGTGCCAGCGGTTTGCCGTCGCGATCGTAAACTTCGAACACGCGCACGTCCGGCTGATAAACGGGAATATCATGTCGCTCTTTGAAGGTCAGGCCGTAAAGTTTTCCAGCGGCGAAGAAGACACCGTCGAGAATGACGTGATTCAGCTCGTAATATGGGCGCAGCTCCGATTCGTCGAAAGCGTAACGCGCCTTGCGAACTTTCTCCGAATAAAAAGGCCAATCCCATGACGCGATTTGGAAACCGCCTTTTTGCTGGTCGACAACCTTCTGCATGTCGGCCGCTTCGCGTTTCGCATTTGCCACGGCGGGCGGCGCGAGGTCGCCCAGGAGTTTGTTCACGGTAGGAACATCGTGGGCAGTTTGATCTTCGAGCTGATACGCGGCCCAATTCGCATAGCCAAGCAACTTCGCTTTTTCCGCTCGCAACTGTGCTGTTCGCATCACGATGTTACGCGTGTCGAACTCGCCACCGTGGCTATCGCGCGCGAGAGAGGTTTGCATGATGCGCTCGCGCAGTTGCCGGTTTTGTAGCGATCCAAGCAGAGGCTGTCCGGTCGTGTTCTGCATTTGGATGACGAATTTGTCTTCCTTGTGCTCCGCTTTCGCCGCCGCGGTGACGCTTGCCATCTGGTTATCGGAAAGACCGTGCAGATCTTCCTTGCGATCGACGACCACTGAAGATGCGTTCTTCTCCTTCAAAACATTTTGCTCGAATTGGGTCTGCAAAGTTGCGAGTTCGGTATTGATTTTCTTGAGTTTTTCTTTGTCCGCATCGGAGAGCTTCGCGCCCGCTCGCACGAAATCCTTGTAATAACGTTCGAGCAGGTAAGCCGATTCGGGATCTAGTCCGAGGTTGTCGCGATTGTCGTAGAGTTGCTGCACGCGCGCGAACAACGTCGGATTCAAAAAAATCTCGTCGCGATGCGCGGCGAGTTTCGGAGCCATCTCCTTGTCGATCTTCTGCAGCGTTGGATTGGTGTTGCAGGCGTTCAGGTTCGAAAAAGTTCGCTGTGCGCGGTCGAGCAAACGGCCGGTGCGTTCCAGCGCGACAATGGTGTTGTCGAATGTTGGCTTCTCAGAATTGTTCGCGACTGCCTCAACTTCCTTGAGTTGCTCGCGCATTCCGGCCTCGATTGCCGGCGCGAAGTGTTCGTCCTTGATCTTATCGAACGGCGGAACGTGATACGGCAGCGAGCTTTCGGTAAGCAACGGGTTGTCTGCGATATTGGGATTTTGCACGGGTGGCGTTTGCGCAGTGACAGAAATAGCTGCGATATGCGTCATTGCCAAAATTATGCCGAGTGCCGCGTCGGGAGATGTCGATTTTACCAGCGAATAGAAACGAACGTGCATGGTTTGGATTTTCCACGCGCTCGCGCTGCCAGGCAACAGCGATTACGGTCGCGCACAAGCATGAAACGTTTTCTCGCAATCCTGCTGCTGATTCCGTCGGTCGCAGCGCTGGCAACGAACACGGCCCCGACCTTCGACGAAAAGGCAGCGGAGCGATTCGCCGGGTTGGCGCTTGCGTGCGTAGGCAAGCAATACCCAAACAAAATCAGTCATGTGCTAAACAGCGATGCGGACGTGGCACCGCCGCGAAAGCTGACTCCCGCGTTTTACGGATGTTACGACTGGCACTCGTCGGTACACGGGCACTGGCTCCTTGTGAGACTGCTGCGCACGTTTCCAAATGCGCCATTTGCCGCTCCGGCGCGCGAGGCACTACGAAAAAGTCTTAGCGCGGAAAATTTAGAGCAGGAAGCTGCGTATCTTCGCGGAGAAGGCCGCAGAAGTTTCGAGCGCCCTTACGGATTAGCGTGGCTGCTGCAATTATGCGCAGAGCTGCGCGAGTGGGACGACGATCAGGCGCGAGAGATGTCAGCGAACCTGCGTCCACTCGAAGACGCAGCGATCGAGCGATTGAAGACATGGCTGCCGAAACTTTCGCATCCGGTGCGCATCGGCGAGCATGATCAAACCGCGTTCGGACTCGGCCTGATGCAGGACTACGCGCGCTCAACCAAAAACGATTCTTTTGCCAGGCTGGTCGAGGATTCGGCGAGAAAGTTCTTCCTCGCTGATAAGGATTGTCCGCTCAATTACGAACCTTCAGGTGAAGATTTTCTGTCGCCCTGTCTGGGCGAGGCGGATGCGATGCGCCGCGTTTTATCGCAAACGGAATTTGCGAAGTGGCTCAAAGATTTTATGCCGCAGATCCCGATGACGGAAAACGGCGACTGGCTGAAACCGGTTATCTCGCCCGATCCGAGCGATCCCAAACTCGCGCATCTGGACGGGCTAAACCTGAGTCGCGCCTGGATGCTTGAAGGAATCCTGTCAGCCCTGCCACAGAATGATTGGCGCAGAGCGGCGCTGCAGGCTGCAGCGGACGCGCATCGGCGTGCGGGTCTCGCCGCGGTTACCGGTGCGCATTACGAAGGCGGACATTGGCTCGGCAGTTTTGCAGTTTATCTCACAACCCACTCCCGAAGGCTGCCAGGCGCGTCGTTGCCAGAACTCTTGCAGGTCAGATTGATTTCCGCGAAAAATGTTGCGCTCCGCTTTCTTAATATTGGCAACACTTATCGGGTAAACGGACCGCGGCCGCGCGCCTTTGCCGTCGCCACAATATTGCCAGAGGGACCAGTAGTTCCACGGCGCCGTTACGCGTGGTTCGTTGTGATAATTTGCCATCCATAACCAGCAATTCCCCAGCACGCTTCTCTGCGCATTAGACACCTGGCGGCTATTCAGGGCCTGCCGCAGATGATATTCGCCGGAATAAATGCCCGGATATATGCCTGTGCGTTGCCGGATTCGCTCAACAAAAGCAACCGCCTGATCGACGCGCATGGTGCCGCCAGGATAATGACCGTTCTTTTCGAAATCGAGAACCAGTAGGACGCCCGGGCCTCGCGCCGCCGAATCGACTTGCGCCCACGCGCTGGATACGGCGCTTAGAAAATGATCAGCCTGACGGACCGGATCGGTTCCGTTGGCGTAGTGATAGGCTCCCCAAAGCAAACCTGCGCGTGTCGCCGCCTGCTGGCGTTCAAAATATTTCGCGTCGCGTACGAAGCTCGGATACCTGACTTCATGAATCACACCGATAATGCCTTCACGTTTCATCCCGGCAAAATCCGGCCGCATCATGTCGTAATGCGAAAGATTCACCACGTTGCTGGCGGAAAAGGCACACGCCGGAACCGAAATAAACAGAGCCGCAGACCGCCAGATCGATGATCGCATTAGAATCCCTAGATCGCAGCAGACATATCGAGCATCGATAGCTCACTTGCAAGAGCATCTTTTGGTTGGCGCGAAGATTTAAGTTGTAGCCGCAGAGCGTCTGACCGCGGCAACACGATGTACGAATTGCGAACCTTGTGCGGCCGGGGTGAACGCCCCCGGCTACAGCGCCAACTGAGCTCGTTCATTCACATTCAGGAACAAATTTTTTTCCTCCGATGTGACGGATACTGCCCGAAGTTTTCTCTCTGCAACGAGACGGCCCGCCACGGTTTGCATTGAAAAATCCGTCCCCATGAGCGCGCTCTGAAAATTCGTGAGCGCTTCGTGCGGGTAAATCGCCGCCAACGGCTCGAAGCGATCCTCGGTTTTTGCAACAGCGCCACGGTCCGGCTCGATCTGATTGCAAAGGAACTTCAGATATTCTTCTGTCATAAACGGCATGTCGACAGCAAGCGCGAGCAGATGCGCAGTGCGCATCTGCGCCAGCGATGCGGCAAGGCCGCTGAGCGGTCCGCGAGATGGAGGATCGTCTGCGACAAACTGGACATCGGCAGGACGCCAAATGGGATTGGTGCGCGCGGAAACGAAGATTTCTGACGGCTCTAATTTCTGCAACAGTTCCAGTTGAATTTGCCAGAGCGGCTTTCCGCGAAACAGAAGCGTGGCTTTGTCGCTGCCCATTCGCCGTGATTCACCGCCCGAGAGCAAAACGGCGCTGATTTTCATCCAACTGCGTCGGGAACGAGCGCAGTCGAGCGCAGCCTACCATCGCTGAGAATTTTCGCCCGCAGACCGCCGCGTCCTTTCAAGAAATCTTTAGCGCCGGGCACGAATGCCTGGTCCATCCAATAACACGGTGCGGATTCCTCCGTTCCATACAAATAGACGCCCTGAACTTCGAATTCGGTGCCGATCAACTCGTTCAGATCAACGCCGCGGGTGATCACGTTGCGCCGGGCTGCAGCCGGCGAGCAATCGCGCAAGGCGAGTGCAGCGCAAAGCTCATCGAAAACATCGAGCGAAAAAAAAGTGATCTGGCCTTTGTAGTCATCTTTGAACTCGAAGTAGCGATCACCACGAATCCCACGGCCCGCGACGCATTCGATCACAGGCACTTCGATCATGGGATGCGTGTCCGGCTCGCGACCGTGATGGCCAACGAAATTGTGCCCCGGCGAAATGTACAAGTGACAGATTTCCACCGGCTGCAACAATATCTGAAATAACCGTAGATGAAAGAACCGCATAGCATCGGCCCGGGAAGAATCATCCGGCGAAAAAAAGACGGTTCGCTCGAATATTTGCGCGACGATCTCACCATCGAAGAGCCACTCGAAATTCGAATTAACGGCAAAACTCTGGCCACGACAATGCGTACGCCCGGTCACGACGATGAACTCGCCGCTGGTTTTCTGGTGTCCGAAGCGATCGTGCGCGATCGAAGCGCGATCGAGAAGATTTCGTGGAATGGCGACAATGGAGTGATGGTCGATCTCGTCGGTGTCGCAAAATTGAAGCTAAGCTCCGCACAACGCTTTGGGACAATCTCGAGTAGTTGCGGGCTGTGCGGTAAGACGAGCATCGACGAGATTCGGCAAAATTTTCCAGCGATCGAGTCGGGCAATGTTCGGCTCGATATCGAGACGGTATTATCGTTTCCGGAAAAATTGCGAAACGCACAGGGCGATTTCGCGCGCACAGGTGGAATTCATGCCGCAGGTATTTTTGATTCAAGTGGCGAATTGAAAATTGTTCGCGAAGACATCGGTCGCCATAACGCTGTGGACAAGGCGATTGGCCGGGCGTTCCTCGATGGATTGTTGCCATTGAACCGACATGTTCTTTTGGTGAGCGGCCGCGCTTCATTCGAAATCGTGCAAAAAGCGCTGGCTGCTGGTATTCCGATCGTCGCTGCGGTCTCAGCGCCTTCAACGCTGGCTGTCGATTTTGCCCGGGAAAGCAATCAGACACTGGTTGGATTTCTGCGCCCGCCATCGTTCAACATTTATTCGCACATCGAGCGCGTGATCTTGGAAGCGCTGTAGTAGCCGAGGGGCGCCGCCCGCGGCTACAGCATTAGCGCTGCGAGGCGAACACAGCTTCGGGATCGGCGCCGGAGACTTTGCCTACCGCGATCCAGCCGATTCGACTGACCAGCGCGCCGGCTAAAAACGAAATTGCCGCCTAGGGAATGAACCCAAAGATGCGGAGAACCAATGCGAGCGGTTCATTAAGAACTTCGCCGATGCGAACGAGCCAGCCGGCTCCGTGTTCGTGGATCGCGCGATCGGCTGCGCCATGTTTAGCAACGCTGAGCCAGATCAAAAGCGCTGTCTCAACCGCCGCGGCGTAGAATCCGATTAAATTGAGCGCGGTAATTCGATGTCCGAGCAATTCCAAGACGGCGGCGGCAGATCCCAATCCGGCAGAGTGACAGCCGACAACCTGACTTCCTTTTTGTCTGTCCTGTTCGAGAAACAAAACGTGGCGCCAGGTGGAAGCGCCGAGATGCCCGGTGTTGTCGTAGGAGTTTCCTGACCAAGTAAAGCCGTCACCAATGCATACAGTCGGGTCGGTAAAGAAACCAACTTCCACGTTTTCCTGCACGTAACTGTGCCGGCGCTGGTTCGTGCTGAGAGTTCCCTCGCCGATCATAAGATCCGGTATCGACGGACGGCCGGTCCGTCTGCGAATTGCGTCCCGCAATTTTGGCGCGCCGGGGCGCCGTGCTTTACCACTTCTGCCGCCTTCATTCTTTTCCTTCCATCGCGAGACCGCCGCCGCGCGCAGTCACACCGCGCTGCGGTTCCTCGGGATGTAGAACGGGCGGCCCTGTTTGGGGCGCGTATTTGTTTAAGAACTCGCCGAACGCGTGGCCGCGCGGTAATCGGCCCGGCACAATGTTGCAAGTGCACGCCTTGGCTTCCATGATTGTCACGTTCGGTTCACCGGAGATCGTGAGAAGATCATTCGCTGAGGCGCCGCGTACGAGGCCGGCTGTTCCATAGTGATAAGGCAATGCGACCTGATGAAGTGTTTTACCATTGAGCTGCAATGGCCGAATGCGGCGGCTCACAAGTGCGCGCGCTTCGATCGCTGCGCGCAAAGTAACAACGCAAATGTAATCGCCGTTGCGGATCTTAAGCTCACTTGCGAGCTCCGGCGAAATTTCAGCGAACATCTCCGGTTGCAATTCCGCGAGATGACTGAGAAAGCGTGACATGCCTCCGGCCGTATGATGTTCGGTCAGTCGATATGTGGTCAGCACGAATGGAAATCTGGAATCGCCCGGAGGGGCGAACCGATTTTCGTTCCGCGGAAACCACTGCTCCGGCGGATTGGTATCGCGCGAATAAAGTTCATTTGATACGGGCGACTCGAGCGGCTCGTAATGAGTCGGGAACGGGCCGTCCTTCAAACCTTTTGGTACGTAGATCCAGCCCAACCCATCCTCGTGCAGGATAAACGGCGCATCGCCCGGAATTGCATCGAGACCTTCTGCGCCTACTTCGGGCTCGTAGTCGGGAGGTTTTCCCTGCACAAATCCGGCGACATCGATGCCGGTCCATTTTTCAGAGTCCCACCAGATCAATTTCTTGCGTTCGCTCCAGGGATGCCCGTCCGGCCGCGCGCTCGCGCGATTGTAAATAATCCGGCGATCACTGGGCCAACTGTAGCCCCAGCCGTGCCCGAGGTAATCTCGTGACTTCCGTGAGTTCGCCTTGTTCACACCATCGCGACCAAACACACCGGAGTAAATCCAGGCGCCGCATGCAGTGGATCCGTCAGCTTTCAATTCGGCGAAGCCATTGATCTGTAGGCCGTGATGTGGATTGCCTTCGCGATCAATGCCACCGAACAACACTCCATCCGCGCTGCCGCGGTCGTCCGCCTTCGCCGAGACTACGGCGGACAAGGCGCCTGCGGCTACAGGTTCGGTTTGCCAGCCGTTGATCTCCGCGAGAACGGCTTCCATTTTCGGATCGCCGAGCTCATCTTCCGGATACCACCAATCAAGCGCGCGCAATGGCTCATCGAGCGGGTCGCCTGATTGTTTTGCTTTGGCGATCAGACGCAATGCGAGCTGATGTATAAACCATGCGTCCGAACGCGCCTCGCCTGGAGGGTCCACCGCTTTTTCGCGCCACTGTAGAAGACGTTGCGTGTTCGTGAATGCGCCTTCTTTTTCGGCATGTCCGGCCGCAGGGAAAAAGAACACCTCAGTTTCGATCTCCTCGGGCTTTAACTCACCGCGCTCCACTTCAGGCGATTCGCGCCAGAAATTTGCTGATTCAATCTCAACCATCTCGCGCACGACCAGCCATTTCAATTTCGATAGCGCTGTTCGTTGGAGCCGCGAGTTGGGAGCGCCGACGGCTGGGTTCTGCCCCATGAGAAACATGCCCTCCATTTTTCCATCGAGCATGTCGTAGAGATATTCGAAGAAGGAATGGTTGCCGGTGAGTTTCGGAAGGAAACCGTAACCGAAGTCGTTTTCCGCTGTCGCGTTTTTCCCATAGTAAGCTTTAAGCGTGCTGACGAGATACTTGGGGTAATTAGACCAGAGGCCGCTTTTCTTGGTGTAGTTATCCAGATAGCGTTGAAGAGTCTCGTCGCCTTTGCGTGGCATGGTGAGATAGCCGGGCAGAATGTCGTACAGCGTCGGAATATCAGTCGAGCCCTGAATGGAGGCATGACCGCGCAAGGCAAGAATTCCGCCGCCGGGACGGCCGATATTTCCAAGCAGCAATTGCAGAATCGCAGCGGTACGAATGATCTGCACTCCCTTTGAATGCTGTGTCCAGCCGACTGCGTAGCAAACCGCTGCGGTCCTCTCCGGGCCAGATGCAGCAGCGAGACAATGCGCGACTTTGTGAAAAAGGTCGGGCGGGATACCGCAGATTTTCTCCACCATCTCCGGCGTGTAGCGGGAGAAATGTCGTTTTAATTTT
>QHPC01000211.1 GCA_003218915.1 Verrucomicrobiota bacterium | reverse complement strand
TATTCCGCTCCAAGCCCTTCTGTTCGTTCCTGTATTTTTGCGTGTTTCGTGAGCAACAAACGAAACTAGATCTTCGTTTCCTTCTCTGGTTTCGGTAAAAATTCTTCTGCGATATTATGAGACAGGTGGGAGAAGGTCCGACCGTTCGTTTTTTGCGGTTGATTCGTTTTTCACACACAATTTTCGCCCTGCCATTTGCGCTAGGGGCGCTTATTGTGGCCGCGAACGGCTGGCCGTCGTTAAGAATCCTGGTGCTGGTTGTCGTCTGCATGGTATTCGCGCGCACTGCAGCGATGCTTTTCAACCGACTGGTGGACTGGTCGCTGGACCAGCGCAATCCGCGCACCGCCTCGCGTCATCTGCTCATCTCCAAGTCAGGAGTGATCCTATTGCTTGCAGTTACTTCTGGCGGCTTTCTCCTGGCGGCGGCCGCAATTAACCGATTGACCTTGATTCTTGCGCCAGTTGCGTTGGCGCTAATTTTTTTCTACTCACTCACAAAACGATTCACTAGCGCAACGCACTTCTTTCTCGGTCTCGCCCTGGCTATTGCGCCGGTCGGCGCATGGATCGCGCAAACCGGACGGATCGATTTTGCCCCGATTGTGCTTGCGGCAGGCGTAATTTGCTGGGTCGCGGGATTCGATCTCATTTATGCGACTCAGGATTACGATTTTGATCGGCGCGAAGGTATTCGGTCGCTTGTTGTGAAACTCGGAATCGCGCGCAGTCTTCGCCTGGCGCAATTATTGCACCTTTTGACATTTGCGGCGCTCATTATTTTCGGTGTGGTGGCGCAGCTTGGCGCATTTTATTACTGGTCGATGCCGCTTGTCGCGGTAGCGCTTTTCTACGAACACAAAACCGAGAAACTCGATCTCATCGGGATCAATCGCGCTTTTTTTCAAAGTAACGCGTTTGTAAGCGCCGTGTTCCTGGTCGCGGTCTGCGTGGATCGGTTACGCTAGTTTGCGGGCGGTTCGGGCGAACCGCCCCTACCTACATCGTGTTCAACATTGCCACGCGTCGCTCGTGCCGTCCGCCATCGAAACCAGTTTCCAGCCAGATCCGCACAATTTCGAGCGCGAGATCTTCCGAAATGAGGCGCTCGCCCAAGGAAAGGACGTTGGCGTCGTTGTGTTGTCGTGAGAGTCGCGCCGACTCTTCGCTCCAGCAAAGGGCGCAACGGACACCGTGAACTTTATTGGCCACCATCGCTTCGCCGTTCCCCGAACCGCCGAACACGATGCCGCGTTCGCATTCGCCACTCGCGACTGCTTCTGCCGCCGGGCGTATGAAAAGCGGATAGTCCACAGGCTCCTCGCTGAATGTGCCGCAGTCTTTTACTTCATGTCCGAGCGAGGTGAGCAGCTCTTTTACCTTTTCCTTGTAACGAAAACCGGCGTGATCGGAACCAAGCGAAATCTTCATTCAATCATTTACTATAACTGCCGCTTTCTTGTCTAGGAAGCAGCTGGCGAAAATCAAGGTGCGGCAGCTTCCTGGTCGCCGAGGCGACCATATTAAGGTTTCTTCAGAGGAGGTTGGGGAGAATAAATATCTACCTGACCGTGCTTCAACTGTTCTTGCAGAGATTCGGAAAAATTCCTGATTTCATTATCGAGATTATACAGGTAATCCAATAATCCACCTGCCTTACTGAAATCTTCAGGCATAGGTTTCTTATCTCGAAAAGCATTTTTTGCCGCAACCAATTTGTCGTCGACGTAGTCAAACTTCGGAATGAAATCTCTGAACTGTTGTTCCGTTCCGGCTCCAAAGTACCGTTTGGTTAAAGCCAATATACTGTAGCGATGTTCGTTCCAATACGCGCGCATATTTTCGTATTGTTGCCAATGAACCATTTCATCATCATGCCACTGAAATCCTATAGCCGCGCGTAGCGCGTAATAATGCCGCTTACCTATAGTATCAATTATATCGTAGTAAGTATTAGTAGCGGCTTTTCTCGACTCTGCGTAAACCGCTGCATTTTCTTCCTCAACTTTATAATGATGTGAAATCCAAGCCGCAGCGACACTCGCAAGAACAACCGTCAAGATAGATTTCGTAAGGTCAAAAGCTTTACTAGACTTAGCTTTCGGCTCTTTGTGACCTATCTCCACTTCATCAGACATATCCTAATGAAGATGTGATTTGACCTGCAGCAGCTTACCAGCTCGCCGGATTTGTTGCAGATCAAGCCGCTATTCGGTAGCGACAGTCAAGGTAGTATTTTCTCTTCTCTGACTCGCAGCATTCCAAGCCTTCCTGGGCGCTTTTCATGCTATTTTTGTCTCAGAGCGAAATTCGTGCACTTTGGAGCTCGGGTACGACTTATCCGCCGTGCAGTTTTGCCAACTCGTTCCAGAGTTCGCGTTCGCGTTCGGTCAGTTTTTTCGGCACATTGATCTGAACCTCTACGTAAAGATCCCCACGCTTTCCGGATACACCCGGCAAGCCCCGTTCTCGCAACCGAAATCGCTGACCAGCCTGCGTCCCTGGTGGAATTTTCAGGCGTACCTTCCCTTCGAGGGTGGGTACGAGCAATTCGCTGCCGAGCACTGCCCGCCACGGTTCGATTTTCACCTCATGAATCAAATCGCTGCCTTCGACTGAAAGTTCGGGATGGCGGGCAAGCCGGACACGCAGAAACAAATCACCGCTTTTGCCTCCACGCACACCTGCTTCCCCCTGGCCAGCCAAACGAATCCGCTGGCCCTCGCGAACGCCACGCGGAATTTTTACCTGATAATTTTCAACCTTATTCGAGCCTGCCCGGCGCAGTGACACTGTCCGCGTCGATCCGTTCAGCGCTTCTTCCAGTGTGACCATAATGTCGGCCTCGACATCTGCGCCGCGCTCCGCAGTCGCCTGGCGTCCGCCAAATCCGCCGAAAGCCGAGCGGCCGCGGCCACCACCGAAAAAGGCTTCGAAAAAGTCGCTGAATCCGGTTCCGCCGAATTCAAATTGAACTCCACCGCCATCGCCGCCCCACTGGTAATATCCGCCCTCCGTTGGTTGTGGGCCCCACTGAGGGGGCGGCTGGAATCCGCCCGGTCTATTCCAATCTGCGCCGAGTTGGTCGTATTTTGCACGTTTCTCCGGGTCGCCCAATACCTCGTACGCTTCGTTGATCTCCTTAAATTTTTCTTCAGCGGCCTTCTTGTCCTTGGCGACGTCGGGGTGATACTTGCGCGCCAGTTTGCGAAAAGCGCTGCGAATCTCATCTTCGGTTGCCGCCTTGGGCACCCCTAATGTCTCGTAATAATCTCGGAATTGTACGGGCATTCGCCCCTCAAGCTTGTGCCTTCGCTCGATTCGCGCAACTTTTTGAATGATGCGCGAGCTGGGCAAATTCGTCGCCGTCATGGGCGTGATCATCACGCTGGTGGGACTGGTGATGTGGAGCGGATTTGCGCCGAAATGGCTGGGACGATTGCCGGGCGACATTCGGATCGAGCGTGGACATTCTGCGTTTTATTTTCCCATCGTCACCTGCATCATCCTGAGCATTCTCTTAAGCCTGCTGATGTCGATCTTCCGGCGCTAGTAGTTTGGGTTAACCCTAGTGTCTTGCGCACTGTAGCCACGGGCTCCGCGGCCTGTCTGATCTTGCGCGTTGTCACGCCATATGCGAACGGCCCACAGGGCCGTGGCTACAACAACTATCCAAACTCAACTCGATCAACACGTGACTGCGTTGCTCGGCTGCCGTCGTTGTCCGCGCATGAAATCAACGCCGGTGTCCGGCGGCGCAATCGTGAGCGATGTAATGATCATTGGTCAGGCGCCCGGCCCGCGGGAACCGGTTCTGCAAAGACCGTTTGCGCATACGGCCGGCAAGACACTTTTTCGTTGGTTCGAAGAATTTTGCGGGATGAACGAAGCCACGGTTCGATCGAAAATTTATTTTGCAGCAGTCTGTCGCTGTTTCCCCGGAAAAAATTCTGGCGGCACAGACCGCGTTCCAACACCGGATGAAATCCGCAACTGCTCGTCCTGGATGGATGATGAAATCGAAATCTTGCGGCCGAGCCTGGTTATTCCTGTAGGCCGATTGGCTATCATGCAATTCATCGACTGCGCCAAATTAGAGAAAGTGATCGGCCGCAAATTTCGTGTTGAGCGCGCAAGGCACCGGTTCGAAGTGATTCCGCTTCCGCATCCCTCAGGCGCGTCGCCCTGGCACAAGATTTCGCCAGGAAAAGAATTGCTCCGGCGCGCGCTCAAACTGATCGCGCGCCATTCAGCTGTCGCGGCGAAAGCGGCGAGCGAGAGCTAGATGATTGCAGAGATTGGTTAGGGCTGATTTAGTGCATGACCTGAAAAACATGGCTGCACAGCGAAAGCCCAATTTGGTTCTTTTCCTGCCGGACCAACAGAGGGCGGACACGATCGCGTGTTACGGACGCGCAAAGGTACATGCGCCTAACCTGAACAAACTTGCCTCTGAGTCCGTGGTTTTCCAGCGAGCGTACGTGACACATCCAGTTTGCACGCCTTCACGCTCGTCGCTCATGACCGGTACATGGCCGCATATCAACGGATGCACACGCAACAGCGTGCCACTCGATCGACGGTTTCGCGTTTTCCCTGAGCTGATGGAGGACAGGGATTATCGCACCGCGTATATCGGGAAATGGCATCTGAGCGAGGAAGGACCGGTGGGGCGAGGCTTTAACGAATGGATTTCTACTGATGACCACGGCAATTACACAAATTTCCTCATTTCAAAGGACGTCGCGCCGGACAAATCGAACGGACGCTTCTCAGAGCTGGCTATCAGTAATCTGCCGATTGAACTGTCACGGCCAAAGTTTCTCGAGAGACATGCATGCGAATTCATCGAAAAACATCGGCGCGATCCTTTCATCCTCGTCGTTGGTTTTGTAGAACCGCATTCACCCTACAACGGACCGCTCAATGATGAGCATCCGTTCGACGATGTGGACCTCGATGTGACAGCCACGCTTCCTGAAAGTGAAGATATTCCGCTCCGTTACCGTTTGATGCGCGAATGGCAACAGGCAGAAGCCATTCTGGATCGACAGCGGCTGCCGACTCAGTTGTTTTTTGGCGTCACTCCCGAGGAATACCGCAGTATTAAGCAGCGTTACCTCGGCCTGGTTACACTGGTGGACCAAAGCGTCGGCGCCATTCTTGGTTGCCTGGAACGATTGGACCTGAGTGATCACACGATCGTCGTGCATACGAGCGATCACGGCGACAGTTTGGGCGCGCATCACCTCTTCGGGAAAGAAACAATGTTCGAAGAAGCCACACGCGTTCCTCTCTTGATTCGGCTTCCTGGGCAAACACGCGCCAAAACCATTCAGCAACGAATGAGTCACATCGATTTTGTGCCGACGCTGCTTGATGTTCTCGGCCAGGCAAATCATCCACAGTGCGCAGGCAAAAGTCTGCTACCGCTAATTAACGAAGAAGCAGCCGCGCCAGAAAACGTCTTTCTCGAATGGGCGCCAAACCGGACGAAAGTAAGAAAGGGCACCAAACTAGCCCGGCGACGCATGGTCAAACGCGCCATCGAGGAATCCACTCGGGCAATTGTTACTCAAGATGGGTGGAAGCTTTGTCTCCGTGACAAGGATTTGAATGAATTGTATAACCTGAACGACGATCCGCTAGAGACGCGCAACCTTTATGCGGACTGGCAATACGCGTCGGTGATTGCTCGTCTTACGGTCGAAATTCATCGTTGGCAGGAATCTGCAAACGACAAGCTCAAAGTCTGATTCACGCAGCTCGCTCGCCGATGAGAGTCTGGCTTCCGACGCGATTTCGGCGCTCGATTTAAAGAAAAAGGATAAAGAGCCCAGCGATCATCAGCGCCAGCATCCAGAATAGATCGATGTTGAACCACGCGTATCGCAACAGGCCGACACCCAGCTTTTCATAAACCAACATCGCCACCAAGCCAGTTGCCAGAAGGTAGCCAAAGGTATGGACGGCGATTGAACCGGTCAGCAGAAATGGTGAACTGACATTGCTGAACCCAAAACCGTGCATCGAATGCATGTGTGAGCCCATCGGACTCACAGTTGTTTCAAGCGGCGCGTTGGCTGACTTGAGAAATAACGGAATGAGCATCAATCCTGCGCCGTGGGCTGATGCCATGGTAAACGACCAAAGCGTCAAATCGCCAAAACCGACTCGCATGCCTACCCAGTTGGGGTGACGGGACCGAAAAAGACGATACAATCCGAACGCAAAAAGGATGGCAGCAGCGGAAAATTTCAAGGCCGAATACGGCAGACTAATTCGAGCCACGAGAACTGCCGCGATGATAATCCCAATGGAAAGAGCGTGGC
>QHPC01000210.1 GCA_003218915.1 Verrucomicrobiota bacterium | reverse complement strand
GGCGGGATATCCGCAAGATCGGAAACGATTGGCACCGGCGCTTTCCGAGGATTTTGGCCCGCTCCTACAACGTCCACCAGGTCGCGACCAGCCGGAACGAGAGAGATTCCGTTCAGGGACATGCTCATCTCGATGATCTTGACGGCTTCCTCGCGCGATACGTCTTTGGCGATGAAAATGTTCACCTTTCCCTGCACGAAATTATCCATCACCAGCTTCTTGCCGGTCAGCTGCTCATAGAGATGCAGCACATCGACGACATCGCTGTTCGGAAATTGAAGCCGAACCATGGCAGGCGCGTTTGGAGGTGGAGGAACAGGCGCTTCTGCCGGCGGGTTTGCCATCTCGGATGCAGCAGACGGTTGGGGACGAGGCGGCTTAGTCTGTTTACCCTGACCTGAAACAGCGGTCGCACTGGCAACTACAAACGTCGCGATGCAGAAGAAGCGGTGCACAGCCTTATTTGGATGGATGCGCGACGCTAGTGCATTTATGAGACCCGTCAAAATATTTCCCTCGGTTGAACCAATCCTTTGATGCTCGAACTGGACGCAGCAGGGCACCTAGCTTACAAGAGATTGCTGCCGCCGCAAATGATCAGTCCCGTGAGTCCGGAGAGAGCGCGCTGGATCGCAATTACCTCTTGTATGTTGATGGCGATTCGCGCCTTCGCTGCGCCCGAACAAACCGCAAACGCGATTACAGAGATTCGATCCGTTCTTCAGGCGCAGCAGGATGCCTGGAACCATGGCGATATTGATGGATTTATGAATGGATACGCTCGCTCAGCATCAACCGTCTTTATTTCAGAGGACACAGTCAGGCGGGGTTGGGAAACTGTGCGCGATCGTTACAGAGAAAAATATTCCAACCGGTCGAAGATGGGGACGCTCGCGTTCTCCGACCTTGAAATGACGCTGTTATCATCTGATTCGGCGGTAGCGTCCGGTAGTTGGAAACTGAATCGTGCAAACGACCAGCCGCACGGCCGATTCACGCTGATCCTCAAACGCCTGCCGGAAGGCTGGCGAATTGTGCACGATCATACGTCAGCGGCCCCGCCGACGCCGTGATTCGAAATGCGTGAATCGTGATTGGTCGTTCCCGATTTAACGAATCACAAATTACGAATCACGATCTCAAACGGGCGAGCAGCTTCTCGTGGATATTATCAAACCCGCCGTTACTGAAAACCGCGACGACATCGTTTGGCCGCAGCATCGGCACGATTCGATCCACGATCGCATCGGCGTTCTGCTCATAAAACGCAGGACGTCCCGCCTTGGCAATCGCAGCCACAACTCTTTCAGGATTTAATCGCTCTTCTTCAGGGATCTGTTCCAGCTTGGCGACCTGCGCGATGAAAACGCCATCGGCCAATTTTAGTGCATCGGGAAGCTGCTGTTGAAAGACTGCGCGCCGCGTTGTGTTGGAGCGCGGTTCGAAGACAGCCCAGAGCCGATCTCCGCGAAAGCGATGGCGCAATGCTCCCAATGTTTGCGCAATCGCCGTCGGATGATGACCAAAATCGTCGATCACTTTCACGCCTCGTACTTCCCCGCGGACTTCCTGTCGCCGCGCGATCCCGGCAAAACCCTTGAACGCGCTGTCGATTTTCGCCTTCGGCACATCATAAAACCGCGCTGCCATCGCCGCCATCGCAGCGTTGTGCACATTGAATTCGCCTACAAGGGGAATCTCGAACGTCTCATCTCCAAGCTTGAACCTGGAACCTTCAGCTGAACAGGCAACGTCGCGGATTCGTTGCGCGCAATTCTTCGAGAATCCCACCTCAATCATCTGTGCAAAACAATCCTTTGCCACTTCGACGCAATTTGGGTCGTCGCCGTTGACCAGCACCATGCCGTTCCGGGGAACGACGTTGAGCAAACGCCGGAAGCTCAGCTTGATTTCATCGAGGTTGTTGAAGATATCCGCATGGTCGAACTCGATGTTGTTTATGATCAGCAGCTCCGGCAGGTAATGAATAAATTTCGAGCGCTTGTCGAAAAACGCTGAATCGTATTCGTCGCCTTCGATTACGAAATACTTCGAGTCATTCAGGCGCGCGCCCTGGCCAAGATTTTTCGGAAGTCCGCCGATGACGTAACCGGGTTTGCATCCGGCTTTTTCCATAATCCAGGTGAGCAGCGCCGTTGTCGTTGTTTTACCGTGCGTTCCGGTCACAACAAGATTATGACGTCCGCGCAAAAAATAATTCTTCAACACCTCCGGCAAGGAAAGATAAAGGAGCTTCCTGTTCAGCACGGCTTCCACTTCCGGATTGCCGCGCTTCATCGCGTTGCCGATCACCACCACATCCGCGTCGGCAGGGATGTTTTCCGCGCCATACCCCTCTTTTAACGAGATGCCCTTTTCCTGAAGAAAGGTGGACATCGGCGGATAAACATTTTCGTCCGACCCGGTGACTTTGAATCCGCGCTCCTTTAGCGCTACCGCCACTGAGGCCATGGCCGTGCCGCAAATCCCAAGGAAATGAAAACTCTTCGGCGCTTCCTTCACGCGGATTCTTTACGCTGCCCCGATGGAAAAGAAAACCACCGATTGCGCGGATTTTGACGGATAAGAATCAAACGCCCCGCGTCATTCCGAGCGGAGTCGAGGAATCCCGTTGAATTACCACAGCTTTACCGCGGGATCCCTCGACTCCGCGGAGTTTACGCTGAGCGAGCGGAGCGAGTCGAACGGGCTCCGCTCGGGATGACGACCGCTGCGCAGGCGTCACTTCTTCTCAAACACCTCCACCGCATCCCACGCTTCATCCGGAGGAGTCTGTTCGTATTCAAGCGCGCGATTCAGATACATTTTGGCCAGCAGATCGTCCGGATAAAATTCCAGGAACCGCGAAAACAGAATCTTGGCCTCGGTAAAATCGCGTGCCCGGAATTTTTCCAGTCCCTCCTCGTAGGTCTCAAGCCACTTTAGGAATTCTGGATCGACCTCTTCGTTTCGCGCGCCAATGAAAGTAAAAACATCCGCCGGTTTGCTTTTGCCTTTCACCTGCACCCGGGCAACCGAGCGAAGATAAACTTCGTCTCGCACCAACTCGGCAGCCATGGCGCCGACTAAAATATCGAGGCCATAAATTCGGGTGAGACCTTCGATCCGCGACGCGAGATTCGCCGAGTCGCCAATGACTGTGGGATCCATGCGCTCGTGCGAACCAATATTACCAACGATCACTTCACCGTGATTGATACCAATACCCATGCCAAACCCCATACGACCCTCTTCGCGCCATTTTTGATTGAGCTTTCGTAGCTCACGCCGCATTCCCAGCGCCGCACGCGCACAATTTTTCGCGTCCTCTGTGATGCCAAAACTGCGCACATTTCCCCATACCGCCATGATTCCATCTCCCATGAATTTATCCAGCGTGCCACCGTTGCTGAAAACAACCGAAGTCATGCGGCTGAGATATTCATTAAGCTGCGCAACTAACGCCTCGGGCTCGCCCTTCTCGGACAATGTGGTGAACCCGATCAGATCCGAAAACAGCACGGTGACCGGAACACGCGCGCCGCGAAGCGAGCTATAGTAGCTGTCCGGATTTTCGAGGACTTCCCTGACCAAATTTCTCGAGACGTAGCGCTCCAGCGTGCGCCGAGTGCGCAATTTCTCGAGCCGCTCGAGCGCGTATTCGAAACCGAGGGAAAATAGTCCGCTCAACACTAGGACCGACAGGACCGGAACAGTGAGAAGCAGCAGTCCTGTTCCGTCGTAACACAATCGTGCCGCGCCGAGATATGCGACCGTAATCAGAAGCAGCGTACCAAGGCAAAGCAACGGCCGGCGCAAAAAGGCGACCAGCAACCACGCTGCGAGCCCGGCCGCGCCTACCAGCGCGAGACCGGCCTTGGCCGGTGTGGGCCGCAAAAATTCGTGATTCATCGCCGCGGCCATTGCCTGCAAATGAAGCGCTGGGCCCAATGTGGTTGGGCTCATCGGCGTAACGACGGTGTCGTGCTCCACCTGCGCGGATGATCCGACCATTACAATCTTGCCCTTAAAAAACGCGCCGTCGGCGTAATTGGCATGCCAAAACTTCGGATCGAAAACTTCGTAGAGCGGCCGGGGCGCAAACGCGTCCGGAGACGTGAAACGAATCATGTGACCACGAAAATTAGCTGGCACGTCACTCGCGTGACCGATTTTGGCCAGCGCCTGGGCCGAAAGAGCTTGATAAATTTCCTGGCTTGGGTCCGGCGGCAAGTCGGCAAGTTGCCGATCAGTTACGTGATACGTCACGGCGCGGATTTTTCCGTCGATTGGGTCCGCCCAGAAATTCACGAACCCGACGCGATTGTCCTGCAATTGTGGCGGCGGAATCAGCGCATTGTTCGGCGTGACGGCCTGGGCCGCGTTCGCCATGTCGAAATTAGCGCCGATTACAACCTTATCGTGATAACGATCGAGCGCAGCATGAAAGGCTGGATCACCATCATTGGGCGGACTAAAGATCATGTCGAACATGACCGCGCGCGCACCCGCGGCAAACAACCGATCGAGTAAAAGCGCCCATACCTCCCGTGACCACGGGAACGGCTTCTCCGTCATCAGCTGAAATGCGCGGTTGCTCGCGATTTCTTCAGGGGTCAACGGTGGCATTTGCAATGTGCTTTGGTCGATTCCGAGGAAAACAAAATCGGACGGCGCAGGCGTCTTTCGGCCTTCGCGTCGAAGCAAGTCCTCAAAGCTCTGTTCGCCGCGCCACGGCGCCGAAATAAATGGGACACCTGGGAAAAAATGACCGAGCACGATCACGCCTGTCCAAAAAACGCAAATAAACGCCAGGACTAGGAAACGACGACGCCCGAGCCAGTGCATGCGGGCAGCATATCAAGAAAATGTCGAAGCACGAAGGAAACCCGAATGCTCAAATGACGAAAGTGCTGCAAGAGATGTTTTGTCATTCGGGGATTTCGCATATCGCGCCGTAGCTGTGCGACGGCAGGTCATTCCTTCGTCATTAGGCATTCGTCATTCGTCATTGATTTTCAGTTGTCATTCTCCACTTGCTACATATCGTTCGTCGCTCGGCGCTGCCGCGTCGTGACGATCTGCGCACCTAGTTCCGCGCGACGGGACTGTATCAGCGAGTGAGGTCGCGAAGATCGATAATGGAACAAACAGCTCGCTGAACGAGGAGCCCCGAAGCGATTTGGGGAAACAACCATGCCAAGAGCTACTAACGCCCCGGCAAGCCGGGCGCGACGCAAACGAGTCTTAAAAAAAGCCAAAGGTTACCGCGGACGCCGATCAAAACTTTTCCGCTACGCGAAGGACGCCATCATGAAAGGCCAATATTGGGCCTATCGCGACCGTAAAACGCGTAAACGCACGTTTCGTTATCTGTGGATTCAACGATTAAACGCCGCCGCTCGCGCAAATGGAATGACCTACAGCCGCTTTGCAGAAGGACTAAAAGCCGCAGGTATCGGCCTTGACCGAAAAATTCTTGCGGATCTTGCGGTCAGTGATGAGGCCGCGTTCAAATCGATTGTTGAGCAAGTGAAAAATGCGCTTGCCGACAAATCCAAATCGAAAAAGGCAGCGTGATTTGTTGAATCGTAAGTCGATTTGCCGACTTAACGATCTAACGTTTGAACGATTCAGGGATCAATGACACATCCACTCGAACAGCTGCGTGACGATGCCCTGCGCGAAATCGAAGCCGCGCTTGACGAACAGGCGCTTGAGGCGGCGCGCGTAAAATATCTCGGCAAAAACGGCAGCGTCTCTGCCTGGGGCGAGCAGATGAAAACGCTCGTGAAGGCAGAGAAGCCAGTCATTGGCAAACTACTCAACGAGGTTCGCAACGCCGTCACCGCGGCGATCGAGACGCGCAACACACAATTCCGCTCAGAGAAAGAAGCGGGCGCGCTCGCCAAGACCGACATCTCGCTACCGGGAACACCGCACGAAATCGGCGCGCTGCACCCGCTCACGCAAATGTGGGAACGTTCTATCGAAATTTTTCGGAGAATGGGGTTTGCTCTCGCGGACGGACCGGACTTTGAAGACGAATGGCACTGTTTCGACGCGCTCAACACGCCGCCGGAACATCCGGCGCGAACCGAGCAGGACACATTTTATCTGCCGGACGGACGTTTGCTGCGAACGCACACTTCGACCGTGCAAATTCGAACGATGCAAGCTGCGCCCCCGCCGATTCGTGTGATTGCTCCCGGTGCTGCCTATCGTCGCGAGGAACTCGACGCCACGCACAGCCCGCAGTTTCACCAGATCGAAGGACTTTATGTCGATGAAAACGTGAGCGTTGCCGATTTGAAAGGCGCCCTCGAGTTTTTCATGCGCGAACTTTTCGGTTCGGGAACAGAAGTGCAATTTCGTCCGCACTTCTTCCCGTTCACCGAGCCGAGTCTCGAGGTCTATGTGAAATCGAAAGCGCTCAAAGGTGGCGAGCGCTGGATCGAAGTCGCCGGCTCGGGCGTGGTGCATCCAGCCGTTTTCGAAGCGGTCAACAAGGCGCGTGGTGACAAAGCTTACGATCCCGAAAAGTGGAGCGGCTACGCGTTCGGTCTCGGAATGGACCGCCTGGCGATGATTCTGTTCGACATCCCTGACATCCGCCTGTTCGCGCAAAATGATTTGCGGTTTCTCCGCCAGTTCGCATGAAATTTTCCGTCAATTGGTTACGCGAATTTGTCGATCTTCCAGAAAAACCGG
>QHPC01000209.1 GCA_003218915.1 Verrucomicrobiota bacterium | reverse complement strand
ATGTTTCGATTCTGGCGATGGACTCGCAGCAGTCCAGACCGTGCTGATACCACTTGACGGTCTTAAACTGGCCTGCGCCGAAGACCTTCTCGAGCCCGACGGATCCCTCGAGATCCGCGGCGACTTGATGTGGCTCCAGACGAAAGCCCCCACCTTCTCGAGCAAGAAGCGCCGCGCGCAACGTCGGAAGAACCTGAGATCCTGGCGGCGCATTACTCGCCAGTTCCCAGACCTCGGTCAACTGGCGAAGCGTGCTGGCGATTTGAAAGGCATCCGCCTCTTCTGCAGCTGTATACCTGACCGCTGCATCTGCGGCTCGCACCCAATCGTTCAGGGCGATGTGGGCTTCGAGCTCCGTTCCTATCCTCCACACATCGTGTTGATCGCCCGTTTTCCCCGGCGACGTCACCGTCTCCACAATCGAGCGCGCAAGCGCCTTCGAGGCCGGGAACTGGTCGACGGGGATCCCTTTGCGATGCGCGCGAGCAATCAGCGCGGCCGCGTTGATGCCGTGCCAGAAGTACACGCTGCGGTCGAGATCAAATCCAGCGAGGTAGTGGCGCACGGACTCGACGAGATAGCGACGTGCGCGATCGATCTGCGCCTCCGGCGTATTGATATGGTGCTGCTTGGCAATCCTGCCTCGCAAGCCAACTATTTCGCTGGCCATCGAAGCCGCGTCGGCGCGCCGCGAGAGCCAGTCCAGGAAGGCTTCGGCTGCCGAAAGAGATCGTGTGTCTGTTAACGCCTGCGCGTACTGAACGCCCGATTCCGTCGACGCGACACCACTCTCGAACATCGCATCCGCTACCAGCGCCATCGATTGAAATCGTCGTGCCCGGCGGAGTCGCTTCAGTATCCGACCAACTGGCGCTGCGGCGCCGCTGGGGTCGCTACGGATTGCGCCCGCGGTCCGCTCGCAGAGGGCGTCACTTCGCGGCCAATCGAACGTCTTCAGCGCGAGCGCAACTGCAAGCGCAAGTTCCTCCCAATCCTCAGAAGTCATCTCGCTTCAGAGCTGAATGTCTTGAGGCCCCTTGATTTCGACTGCGCCGCCCGCGCTCTCGAGCGCGTCTTTTGGGTCGAAGTTGCGCAGCTCGCCGAAATCGAGGCCTGTCCACTCCTCCACCTGACGTAGCCGGATCTGATAGGTCCGGAATTCGCTGAACACGAATTCCAGCCCTGTCACGAGGTCGCGTTGACTCAGTGTGTAGGCAGTCGCCGACAGCGTTCCGTCGTCCTTCACCATTACCACCACTTTCCAGAAGTCGAGCGGAAGCTGGAAGTCACGGTAGTCGGGATCGTCGGCGCGGAACACGGGGCCCGTGAAGACGTTGATCTTCAGTCGGAACTTCCCCGCGTTCTGAAGCACGTAGTCTTCCAAATCGTTCCATGTCTTCTGGTTCAGATCTTTGTGCTGCGGACATGAGTTCGTGAAGTGGAACGTGTCTTCATTCGCAGCTTGGGCCGCCTGATCGTCCCCCCACACCGGATCGAGTCGGCGCACCATGTGTCCACGATCGAGATCGTTATCTCGATACAGATCGTCGCCGGCCTGGAGCGCTTCGTCGAATCGTGCGTCGAAACGCCAGGGGATACCCGCGCGGCCGACGTCCTGCAGGGCCCCCCCTTCAACGTTGCAAGCAGTGAACCGGCACATGCGTCGCGCCTTGCTCATGCAGACGGAGAAATGCGTGTACGGTAGGAGTGTCGTCTCCTTGCCGCCCACTGTGAACGTATTGACATCGTCTTTGATGGTTGGTCCGGCCATTGGCGCCGGCACGTCGATCCCCAGAAAATCGCTGCGGTACCCTTGGCGACCCTCATAGTCTTCGGCGTTGCGCCCACGTCTTTCTAGCGCGTCCGCGCCAAGCTCGGGAGCCGCGACCACTGTGCGTTCGCCCAGCGTGCGCAGTGCCTGTTCGATCGTGGACCACGCAACCCCGGTACCTGGCCCATCGAGCGCACCGTTGATGTGAAGGCCGACTACGTGGCCCATTGCGAGATCGACAACCACTGCTCCGGCCGTGTTTCCGACAGACGCGCAGTCGTGTGTCAAAAAGCCATCGTCGGATAAATTCAACAGCCGTCCAGGGGCGACGCACTTCTGGTTGAAGCTCCGCTCGTAGACGAGATCGAGCAATGGGTCCCCCGTCCGCGAGTCGCGCGCAGAGTACCCAATGGTGGCCACCGCCCCGCTTTTCCCACCGCTCCGCTCCGACGTGTGCCAGCCATTGATGAACTGGCGAGCACCGTCAAGGACCAGGAACGCCAGTAGAGAATCGATCGGCGAACCGTCGTGGGTGCGAACGTCGACGACAGCGAACGATTGACCACCCTGCTCCACGCGTGCCTTGACACCCGGGTGACGAATTTCCTGGGCGACCGCCCTTGTGGTGACTGCCCACTTGTCCGTGACGAACCAGCAGGTGCCACCCCACCGTAGAGCGGGATGACCGTCGAGCCACACGCGTGCGACAGCGGTTGCCGCACGGGACAGTTCGCGTCCGGCCAAAGCGAGGCGGCGATTCCAATATCGCGATTCGACGTCCAAGGCCACACCCATCGGAACGGCCGGTCGAACGAAGGCGGTCACGAGCCGTTGTGCAAGCGGGTCGGGGCCAGATGTGCCAGTGACGCACGAGCGAACATCAGCAAGTGCAACGCCGAGACGTTCCGCATCGGGAAGGTTGATTCCGGCGGCCAGCCGCTGCTCTAGTTCGAGCCGCATGGAAGGATCGGAACCGAAGAAATTTTTCATGGTCGCCTCACCCACCAATCGCTCGTCGCACCAGCCATCGAGATTAGGCAAAGGCACGAAACCATGTCAACGCGAAATTCACGGAGTGCGGAGTTTCTTGGTGGATTTGACTTATCAAATCAATGGCGAGCTTATGGCAGCCGTAGCCGTGTTTACTCCCGAAGTACCTCAATTTTGCCGCCACGAATTGCTTCCAAGAAAGCCTGATAATCCCGCTCGTTTTGATCAGCGTAAGCCATGGCGAAACTTAAAACCGCGTCATCGAACCTGCTGGAGTTACCGAGATATCCGCTGATCATCGCGGCATCTCCCGACTTGGCATGCGCTCGAGCAAGCGCCCATCCACACCACTCACCATAGTCTGCCAGAGCACGCGAATCGAAAATTTCCACGAGCGGTTCGATCTTGATGTCGCGTAACTGTCGTACATAAAAATGACGCCCCAATTGTTCTGTCCAGCCCAAAAACATATCGCTTGCTGCCTGCATTAGTCGTTGGCCGGCGACTACTCTCTGACCGTCGTTTGAGTAAACACTTTTTCCGGCATACGGCTCCAAAACGCTCTCATGCACCTCTTTGACCTGGAGAAACAGAGGCTCGCCATCGCTGGTCATTATTAGCAGAATGGCACAGCGGGTACCCACGCTACCAACTCCGACAACCTTGACCGCAACATCTTTGACTTCGTAGCGATCCAACAAAGTTTTAAGATCATCCGGAAGTGTTTCTCGATAGCAGCGAAATGCGTCTTTAACGAGTCGATCGTATTCTACCGTTCCCACTCCTCTTTGATGGAAAATTAAAGGCGGGTTGTCCTTAATTCGGACTTTGCCATTTTCGACGCTTGTGAGTTTTGGAAAATCATACTCTGCCACTGTGCGCGTTGCGGCTTTCGCGATCTGCTTTTGAACGATCTTCTTCCACTTCCTACTTTTGATACATGCGACCATGTTATCCATCCGCTGATACCACATTTCCAAAGCGCCTATTTCCGCGTAACAGTGCATGTGTTCGCGGTAACTTCGGATGCAGCGCCGAGCTGCTTTACGCGATTCCGGTTCCTTGAAGCCGTTATTGCGCCCGGCAATGACAAAGCTGACGGCTAATCGCTTTAGATCCCATTCCCACGGCGCCGGCAGCGTCTCGTCAAAATCGTTGATGTCAAAAATGATGCGTCGCTCCGGAGTTCCAAATCCTCCGAAATTCATCAGATGACAATCACCGCAGGCTTGCACCCGAATTCCAGACGTTGGCATGAGGGCCAGATCGGACGCCATAATCACAGCGGCGCCACGATAAAAAGCGAAAGGACTTTGCATCATTCGCCCGTATCGGATCGGTATGAGGTTTGGAATGCGGTCCTTGCTGGATTGAACCAATAATTCGACCGGATCCCGGCGATTTCTCGGTGCCCTCCATACCGCATTCGCCCTCCGCGAACATTTGTCCCGCAAAACCTTCCCTGCAGCTTTCCGCTCTTTACGAGTGCGCAGAGTCTTAGGTAATCGAACGTGCTTCACGTCTTTATTTCGTGGCCACCCGCAGAGCATACGTTTTGAATGTCGCAATTTGCTGATCCTCCGCTGCCTTCAAGTTGTGATTTTTTGTGCCGGCGTGCGGTGCCGCCTGATAGTTCGTTCCGGCTAGGCCACATGGGATCCTCACACACTGAGTCCATGAACCGGATAAGATGAGAGATATAAGCGTCCGCTGCAAATACAGTAGCTCTGAATAAAATGATAAAAATTAATACTAAGGCGGCAACTGTTGCCACAAAGCGTATTTTCTGTTCTTGCATCAAACGAGGTGTTAGCGACAATGCCACGATAGGTTGGTTTGCCACCTTTCGAGCACATGAGCATGGAGACCAGCGTTAGCTCCCGTAATCGGAAAGCGGATTGTCATCTTCCGTTCGGTACATACGATAGCGAACACCTCGGTCCGTTGTTTGCGGTAAGCGACGAAGGAAGTGCTGGAGAAACGATCGTTAACGCGGCTTATGCATCCGCAAAGGCAAAGGCTCTGTGGCCGATCGACCCGGTGAGCCTCGGTGTCGCTCTGGACGGCGAGCGCATGACGAGCGCGGGTGAAGTACCCATTGGTCCTCCGGAATATGAGGATCTCTCAGGCACGGCCGCCGGGCTCCTCCCATTGACCACGAACGTCGGTGTTCGAGTCAATGCACGACTCACCCAGCAACTGCCTGAATTCGCGGTAACCGAAAAATCCGCGAATGACAAACAGTGGCTAGACAGCGTCTTCGCCGCATTTGAGCCTTTTGTGCACACACCGGACGGACAGCCCAGACCGCTCACAGTGCGACTTTCGGTCGAGCCCAAAGCGCCGATCAAATCACTCAAAGGCGTGGTCAGCAAATTGGAAGCAGGACGAAAAGAAGGAAAGATGGGGCCAGCGGAGATTCACCAGCTGTCCGTTCTAGTTGCTTTCGAAGACAGGATTACGGATGACGAAATCGACGTAATCGAACGCATTATGAAGCTCGCAGCCGACGCGGGCATACGCGAGCTAGCGATCGATGCGGACCTTCGCGAGCCTGCTCGCCGGCGATTGGGAATCCAGTCGCTACTAAATATTCTGGATCCCGAACACTTGCGTCGGTTACTGAGACTATCACGTCAACTCGCGGTTCGCCTGACCTATCGATATCACCTTGATATCGAAACGGCCGCACGCACCATCTGGACCGGCCTCCACACGGCGCGCACGAACGGCTTTTCCGCCGGGAAATACGGTCTGATGCCGATGACTCTCGAAGAGCAGGGCGCTGTGATCGAAATGATCACAGGATGGAGTGCCGACTGGACCGCGATTCCTGCCTTTTACGTAGACACACCGTTGCTTACCGCTGAAGACGTTTATGACGACACCCGGTGTAAAGACGCGGCGAAGCTCTGGCTGAAAACCGCTCGCGGAGCCGGCGCGAAGATCGTGCTTTTCGATAGCCCGGATCGTGTCAATCCACGGCGGTTGATCCGCCAGCCTAATGTGACGAACGATATTGGGGTTTTGAGCCTTGCCGATATCGAGGAAATCCTGGGGTACGCAAAGGAATTAGGGATCTCCATCCTGTGGTCGGGAGGCATAACAAGCAGACAAGCATTCGAACTGGCGAAACGGAAAGTTTTTGGGATTTTCAGTACGTCGAGCACGGCTGCTAAAATCGCTGTTACTGCCGCATTTGAAGATGATCCACGCCTTGCGGCTGAAAATGAGCCCACCGACGTCGGTGTCCGTCGCATTCACGCGATAATTCAAGGCGGCTTCTTAAGTGCAGCGCTAGGCAATCGTGGTAAGGGCCTCGCCAAGTCTATCGGGGATTCGAGCGAGCGGTTGCTTGCGGCGGAACAAGATCAAGCTCAGTCGTCCGTAGAATTGAATAACCTCAATTTGGAGCTGTTACGTGGATGGCGGTTGTTAGGCGAAGTTCGTACTGAGCAGAACACCTCAATTCCAATCCGTGTATCCGCTCCGGTCCCAGCGGACGCAGTACGCGTCTTCCGGGGAAAGAGCCGACCATTGAAGCGAAGTGAATTCATCCAGAAGCTCGGCACGGTTTTCATGCCGATGACCGTGCAGATGCAAAGGTTGTTTGGACTGACAGCGTACCTCCCAGCTATTCTACCTGAAACCAAAAGTAACGGGATGCCGGATGAGATAGCCCTGGTGTTCTATCAAACACAGGGGGCATATCATGAAGCGAAGCGATGCGTGGGAGGCCGGAGCTATAGTGAACTTCATCAACTCCTTTTTGATATGAAAGCGAGCAAAAGCAGTTTTCCGGACATGTTCACCGGCGAAGTACAGCCAGACAAGGCCTACCACCTGTTTCCGAAGTCGGTCGACTGGCAGATCGGAAGTGTGCGTCTATATGCTG
>QHPC01000208.1 GCA_003218915.1 Verrucomicrobiota bacterium | reverse complement strand
GCAGCTTCTTGAAGCAGCCACCGAAGAGTTTAAAAAGGCGATCTCTCTATCGGGAGGCAGTCCGTTAATGAAAGCTGCACTCGGTCGTGCATATGCGGAGTCGCAGAAGAAGCATGAGGCGAATGAAATGCTCAATGAGTTGAATGAGCTTGCGAAGCGACAGTACGCGTCGGCCTACGAAATAGCGACCATCCACGTCGCGCTTGGTGACAGTGAACAGGCATTTCAATTGCTGGCGAAGGCATACGCGGAGCACGCGTTCCATCTTGCTAATCTGAACGTGAGTCCACAGTTCAACGCAGTCAGGTCGGATCCGAGATTTCAGGATCTGGTGCAGCGCATTGGCCTTCCTCGGTAACTTCGCAAGCGCGTCTGGCCACGATGTTCCTGGCGGTAACCAAGAGACAGACCCCGCGCCGCTCGAAAAAATCTTAGCGTCCACTCAAATGGCGTGCCTGGAGGGATTCGAACCCCCAACCTTCTGATCCGAAGTCAGAAGCTCTATCCGGTTGAGCTACAGGCACTATGGGAAAGTGATTAGTGATTTGTGAGAAGTGATTAGTGGCAGACCAAACTTCTCACCTTTCACTTCTTACTTCTCACGTTTTTAAAAACGGGTGGCCGACGGGACTCGAACCCGCAACAACCAGAACCACAATCTGGGGCTCTACCATTGAGCTACGGCCACCATCGCTGGCACGGAAATAAGACCTTAAAATTCCATTCCTTTTTTGCAAACAAAGGACTCGACTTTTCCCGGTCACTCCACTAATTGTCAGCGCCGGTGGAACGAAAATCTGCCTGCAGCTTAATTGTCGCCTCGGCTTGTCGCGGCGTGAGGCGAGTTGGCTCGATTTTTCTCGCCAGCTTGTTTTTCCTTCTTCTGACAGTTCCGCTTTCGGCGCAGGAGGACGATCCGAGCGACGTTTTTCTTAAGGCTTATCTGTCCGCGCAGCAGGGCGAAAAGCTGGAGCACGAAAACCGATTCAAGGCTGCCCTGGCCAAATTTCGGTTCGCTGGAAGCCTGATCGAAGAGTTGAGGAAATCGCATTCCGATTGGCAGTCCGCGATCGTCGAATATCGCGGCCGTAAGATCGGCGAGGGAATCCTGCGAGTTCAGGAGCGCATATCGAGACATAATGATCTAAACGCAGCGGCGAGTCCTCTGCCGGAGATTGTTCCTTCGCTCCCCGAGAATGACAGCTGGTCAGAGCCCGGTCCCGAGGTCGTAGCTCCGCACGGATTCGGCACGATTCCCGAAGGGAGGAGCGATGGGACAATTGAAGAAGCAACAAGAAGATTGCGCCGGAAGGTCGATCAACTGCAGACGGCGCTTGAAAAATCACACAGTGATCTCGAAACCGCGCGAAAAGAAAAGGAAGCCGTCAGCACGTGTCTGGAGGAAACAGGTTCCAAGCTTGAGAACGCCCAAAAGGAAATCGAGACGTCGAAAGAGTCAGAACGTCAGGCACGCGATCAGCTCGTGCAGACGCAGGCATCGCAGGAGAATAGCACTACCGAGCAGTTGCGCGCGCAGATCGCCGATTTGAGAAATGAAGTTGCTCTTGCTGAAGAGGCGCGTGCAACAGCAGAAAGGCAAAGGGACGAAACCAACGCGAAACTTGCCGAGGTAAACAAGCAAATCGCTGCCGTAGCGCAACAGCGCGACGAAGCGCTCACCCCGCTAAAAGCAGGGAGCGGGACGGAACAACCCGCGCAGCCGCTGCTTGCCGAGAATCTCGATCTCAAGCTGACGCCGGCAAATTTAGAGAAAAACGTGCCTGCTGACGACAATTCAACAAATGCCGAGGAACTAGCGGGGGTGAAGCAGCAGGTTACGCAGCTGCAGCAGCAACTGGCCGAGAGTCAGAAACAGAATCAGTATCTCGTAGCCAGAATTTCTGAGCTTTGGGTGCAGTTGGATACGACTGCCGTGCAGCTGCAGAGCGCGAAACTGTCCGCGAGAAACAGCGAGGAGACGGACCGGCTGATGAGAGAAAACGAGCTTCTGCGAAACATCGTTGTGCGCGAACGTCAGGAAGAAGCGCGTCGGGAAGAAGCAAGAAGATTGATGCTCGCGGAGCTGGACCGGTTAAAAATCAAATCCGATGCGTTGAATAGAGAGATCGAATTCTTTGCCCAGCCAGTGACAAAATTAAGTAGCGAAGAGCTCAGTCTGCTGCGACAGCCTGTGGTTCCAGTTTCGGATCACAGCCGCGCCGCATTGACCGCGAGTTTTATTTTTGCGAAAAAATCCCCCGGAGATTCAATCGATGCGCCAACGAACAACTCCGGCGGGTTGAAAGCAGGTGTACACGGCGACCTGCAGAGTGTTGCGCACGCTGCGAAGGAAAACTTTAGCGGGGCGAATACCGGACAAGAGAAAGCTATGTCGAGAAATCCCGACCAGGGATCCGAATAAGGTTTTGCGGTGGTTTGACCACAGAATCTAACGGCGAATTGTTCGACAAACTCTAAACAAGCTAGCCACAAAATCTTCATGCGCGTTCTCCGTGCTTTATTCATCGCGCTTTTCACGGCGTTCGTCGGCTGCCTTCTTGCCTTTTTTGTCGGCGATTACTTAAGCAGGCTGGGGCACATGTCCAACATGGAAGGCGGTCGGGGCATGTTCGTCGTGTTTGTGTGCGCGCCGCTTGGAATTTTGGTGGGCTTGGTAATTGGAATCGTTTCGTCCATTTGGGTCCGGCGCCAAGGACCTGCTGGATTTTTCGTTGCACAAGGTTGGTCGCTTTTGATTGTTTGCGGATTCGCCGGTCTGCTGGCCGGCGTTCCCTATCTACTATCGGACAAACCTCCAACCATCGATGGCAAGCGCCTCGAATTGCAATTCGAGCTTCGCGCCCCGGCAACATTTAAAATTCCAGACCAGCCCGACGGTTACAGCATCCGAGTCAGTCTGTATGCTGACAATCGGCAAGATCAGTACGCTTTCATTGACTGGAACGGGATCACAAAAGATCCAGAACACGCCACGATTCCGGGACATGTCCCGCTGTTGACACATAGCAAAACCAGATCGGTGCTGGCCTCAATCGGCAACGAACCGGTCGCGTCGCAATTTATTGAATTAAGAATTCCGCCCGCGCCACGAAAGGCAGACGAGGCCTGGTCTGACTGGATTTTCGCCACGCAACGCGCCGACCTCAGTCCGGTGTCCGAGCCGGACCGAATGGCCCTTCGCTATCGTGTCCACTCGGTCAATGATTGATTCTGTAACGGCGAAGTGTGACCGCTGAACCGCCGCATGAAACCATTTCTTAGCGCCAACTGGCGTTATTTGGCGATGCTGAATTACGTCGTCGATCCTGCCCTGATTGAACCGCTCGTTCCGGCGGGCACCGAGATCGATTATGAAAACGGCCAGACGTTCGTCAGCATTGTCGGATTTTTGTTTCTCGATACTCGTCTTCTCGGTCTTCCGATCCCGCTGCATCGCGATTTCGAAGAACTGAACCTGCGTTTCTATGTGAGGAGAAAATCGGCCGACACCTGGCGACGCGGCGTAGTTTTCGTTCGCGAGCTTGTGCCTCGCCGCGCGATTGCGCTTGTAGCTCGTGCTTTCTACGGAGAACGGTACTTCGCCCTCCCAATGAAACACAACATAGAGCACGTCGATGGCAGCTTGAGTGTCGAATATTCCTGGCGACGCGGGAACAAATGGGAATTTCTCAAGATGAGCGCATCCGGCGAACCGCAATCAATTTCTGCTGGATCACACGCTGAGTTTATTACGGAACATTACTGGGGTTACACATGCGTGCGGCATGGCTGCAGCGAATACCGCGTGGAACACCCGCGCTGGAAAATCTGGAACGCTAGCAAATCCGAATTCCACGCTGACGTTGCCGCTCTTTACGGTGAACAATTCGCCGAGACTCTGAGTCAGCAGCCGCGCTCCGGATTTATCGCCGATGGTTCCCCGATTACGGTCCAAAAGCGCGAAATTTTGTTATCTTGATAGCAGTTGCCTAAGGACAAACGGCAAAATCCCGCCGTGCCTATAGTAATCGATTTCGATTGGCGTATCGATGCGGACCTTCACAGGCACGGAGCGCTTCTGCTGACCTTCGCCTTCGATCTCAAGTGTTACGGTTTGGCCAGGCTTGATTGTTTCAGACAAACCAACGATCGAAAAAACCTCAGAACCGTCCAGCTCCAGTGATTGCGCAGTTGTTCCATCGGAAAATTGCAGGGGCAACACTCCCATACCGACGAGGTTGGAACGATGAATCCGTTCAAAGCTTGCAGCGACAACCGCCTTCACGCCTAACAAACGCGTCCCCTTCGCGGCCCAGTCGCGGGATGAACCGGTGCCGTACTCGTGCCCGGCCAGGATCACCAGCGGAGTCTTTGTCTCCGCATATTTCATCGCTGCATCGAAGATCGACATCTCTTCACTTTCACCGTTTGCAAAATATTTGGTCACGCCGCCTTCAGTTCCTGGCACCATCAAATTCTTGATCCGCACGTTGGCGAATGTTCCGCGTGTCATCACCAGATCGTTGCCGCGCCGGCTGCCGTAACTATTGAAATCTCGCGGCTGAATTCCGCGCGACATCAAATACTTTCCGGCGGGCGAAGTTTCCTTGATTGCCCCTGCAGGAGAAATGTGATCGGTCGTTACCGTGTCGCCAAAAATGCCAAGCGCGCGCGCGCCTCGAATCTCTTCAATGTGCCCGGGCTCCATCGAAAAATTTTGGAAAAACGGCGGCTCGTGAATGTAGTCGCTCTTCTCGTCCCATTGGTAAATGTCGCCGGTGCTCGAAGGGATGTCGTTCCATTTCGGATTTTGATCGGCAAAATCGCGATAGAGTTTGCGGAAAGTTTCCGGCGCGAGCGCCGTTTGCATGGCGTCTCGAATTTCACTGAGACTCGGCCACAAATCTCGCAGAAACGTCTCATTACCGTTCCTATCTTTTCCCAACGGTTCGCGCGCAAGGTTAATGTGCACCCGGCCAGCCAGCGCGAACGCGACGACTAGCGGCGGTGACATCAGGAAATTTGCCTTGATATGCTGGTGCACGCGGGCTTCGAAGTTGCGGTTTCCCGAAAGAACTGAGGCGGCAACCAGATCGTGTTTGTGGATGGCCCTCTCGATATTCGGATGCAGCGGTCCCGAGTTGCCGATACAGGTTGTACAACCGTAACCCACCAGATTGAATCCGAGTTGATCGAGGTATTTCTGGAGACCTGTCTTGTGAAGATAATCGGAAACAACGCGCGAGCCCGGCGCCAATGATGTTTTCACCCCGGGATCAACGCGCAAACCCCGCTCGACTGCTTTCTTCGCGAGCAATCCGGCTGCGATCATCACGCTCGGATTGCTGGTGTTCGTGCAACTGGTGATCGCCGCGATGAGAACGCTGCCGTGCCCGACGCGAGTGCGCCCGTGCGTAAAAACGTCACTGGACTCAGCTTCAATTTCTTTGCCAGGATCGGGGGTCGGCCGGTTCGCAATCATCTCAATCTTGTTGAGTTCGTCCCCGGGATTAATTCCCTGATCTTCCTTCTTATCGGTCGAAGCCATTTCGCCGTTGCGCGGCGCGCTGCCATTCAATTCCACGGGATATTTTTCACGCAGATCGACATTTTGCTTCCCGTACCCTCCATCGCGCACGGGCTTTTCGAGCAACTCGCGAAATGTTTTTCCAAGGTCCGGCAGATTGATTCTGTCCTGCGGTCTTTTGGGTCCGGCGACACTCGGTTGCACTTCGGCCAAATTCAGATCGATATCGACGCTGTAGTCGATTTCGCCCCTCAGCGGCATGCCGAACATTTTCTGGGCACGAAAATAATTTTCGAAAGCAAGGCACTGCTCTTCGCTACGTCCTGTGGCCTTCAAGTAATCCACCGACTCTTGATCGATCGGGAAATATCCCATCGTCGCGCCGTACTCCGGCGACATGTTCCCAATCGTCGCGCGATCAGGAACCGGCAGCGACGCGGCGCCTTCGCCGTAAAACTCGACAAATTTGCCAACTACTTTTTGCGCGCGCAGCAATTGGGTAATGTGCAAAACGAGATCGGTCGCGGTGACGCCTTCGCGCAATTGGCCGCTCATGTGCACCCCCACCACTTCGGGTGTCAAAAAGTAAACCGGTTGACCGAGCATGCCGGCTTCCGCTTCGATTCCACCCACGCCCCAACCAACGACACCGAGACCGTTGATCATCGTCGTGTGGGAATCAGTCCCGACGAGAGTGTCGGGGAAGAAGAGTTGAAAGTTGAGAGTTGAGGGTTGAGAGAAAAGAACGCCTTTGGCCAGGTATTCGAGATTGACCTGATGCACGATGCCGATGCCGGGCGGGATAAGCTGGAAGGTTTTGAATGCCTGCTGTCCCCATTTTAGGAACTGATAGCGCTCCCGGTTGCGCTTGAACTCCATGTCCAGGTTCAGTTCCAGCGCTCGCGCTGAACCGAAGAAATCCACCTGAACCGAGTGATCGACCACCAGATCGACGGGAACGAGGGGTTCAATGATTTTCGGATCGCTCCCGAGTCTTTTCACCGCGCTGCGCATCGCAGCGAGATCGACCACCAGCGGCACGCCGGTGAAATCCTGTAAAACGATGCGCGCAACGACGAATGGAATTTCTTCGCTGGCAGGCGCTTTTGCGTTCCAGTTCGCGAGTGCCTCGACATCTTTGCGCCGGACTTTTTGGCCATCGCAATTGCGGAGGACCGATTCGAGGACAATCCGGATGCTGACTGGCAACCGCGATATTTTCCCGATGCCCTGTTCCTCCAGGGCCGGAAGCGAATAGAAAAATGCCTCGCGCCCTTTGCCGGCATCAAATTTCCTCAGCGTTTTAAATTCGTCGTTCATTGTTTGTCGTCATTCCGAGCGGAGCTCGACATGACAAGCATCAGCTTAGCTCCGCGAGTTTCGCTTTGATTTTATCGAAATTCGGGAGCTGGCGCGCGTCATCATTACTCTCCGCGTACTGGATCACACCACTCTTATCGATGATGAATGCAGATCGTTTCGGAACGCCTCCCATGCCGAGATTCATTTGCGGCAGGAACGAATCGTACATCACGCCGTAATCCTCGGCGACCTGGTGTTCGTAATCGCTGAGCAGTGGCACGGTGATTTTCTCCTTTTGGGCCCACGCTTCCTGTGCAAACGGATTGTCGCCGCTGATCCCGTAAACGGCGGCGTTTGAATCGGTGTAAGCGTTCATACCCTGGCTGACCTCGCACATTTCGGCGGTGCATGTGCCAGTGAAGGCCATGGGAAAGAAAAGCAGCAGCGTGTTTTTCTTTCCGAAATTGTCGCTGAGTTTGATTTGCTTTGGCCCATCGGCGGCCTTGGTCGACAGCGTGAAATCTGGCGCTTTAGTTCCAACAGAAAGTGGCATAAATGAAATCTCCGGTTTGAGTTAACCTGGGGAGACTTTCAGTATAGGTTCGACAGCGGAGTGGTCAAAACGAAGATCGCGATTCGTTAGTTCGTTGAATCGTTATATCGTAATTTTCGACCGAGTTACGAATCTCGAATTTCGAATTACGATTCACTGCATCCCATGGAACTCCTCTGGTGGTCGGTCGCAGTCATCCTGTTCGCAGTCGGCTTGATTGGTACGGTGCTGCCTGTGTTTCCGGGGACAATTATCATTCTTGCCGGCGCGCTCCTTCACCGGATGATGCTCGGGCCGGAGAAAAGCATAGGGTGGGGAACGATCACCATCCTGGTGCTGTTGACTGTGGCGTCGTACGCGCTGGATTTTCTAAGCGGCTACTTTGGTGCGCGATATTTTGGAGCCACTAAGTGGGGAATGTTCGGCGCGCTGCTCGGAGCCGTAATCGGTATCTTCTTCGGGATCGCCGGATTGTTTGTTGGACCGGTGATTGGCGCGGTCGCCGGTGAATTTATCGCCGGTAAACGAATGATCGACGCCGGCCGGGCCGGCTGGGGCAGTTTACTTGGAAATCTTGGAGCGATGATTGGCAAACTATTTATCGCGCTCGTGATGATCGCCATTTTCTTTATGACGGTGCCATCTCCGCTTTGAGCTGGCGTCGCTTATCGCAGCGCGCTCGCGTTTTGGGGTGCTGTGCCCGCTGTTCAGCGTTTTCTTCTTCACCCGTTGTGATACATTATTCGCCGATGGCAGATGATCGCTGGCGAGTCCCGCGTTGGCGGGAGTTGCTGGAGGAAAGTCCGAACACCATACGGCGGCATGCCGCGTAAAACACGCGGGCATCACGGTTGAAAAACCGCGGTGACGGAGAGTGTCACAGAAAAGATACCGCCGGTTCTTTGGCAGCAAAGTGCAGGCAAGGGTGAAAAGGCGAGGCAAGAGCTCACCGCTCGCAAAGCAATTTGCGAGGCACGAAAAACCCCATGCGGTGCAAGACAAAACAGAGGAAGGGCAGCCGGCCCGTTTGATCCTCGGGTATCGTCGCATCACGGTCCCGCGAACGCGGGATCGGGCTCTCGCCCGCGATTGCGGGTCGGGAGAGGTAAATGATCATCACGGCTGAGAAATTGGCCGACAGAATTCGGCTTACCGCCATCGAAAATATGAAGGGCGCTTTCGGAAACGAAGGCGCCCTTCGCTTTTACAGTTCGCTGGATACCGCGCGCCAACTGACGCCCAATTTCAGGCCACGGATGGCTTAAGATTGGACTTTTTGCGCAGCAGCGGCAGAACTTTTTCCACCAGCGCGTCAGCGGTGATGCCGTGTTTCTTGCGCAGGATTGGAACGGCGCCGTGCTCGATGAATTGATCGGGCCACCCGATGCGCGCCACCGGCGTATTGATCATTTGCGAGTGCAGATGTTCCATGACGGCGCAGCCAAAACCGTTGTGCAGCACGTGGTCTTCGATCGTACAGACCACTTCGACGCTACGCGCGAAAAATTCGAGCGTGCCAGTGTCCATTGGTTTGATCCATCGTGGATTGATGAGTGCGACGGAAATTCCTTTCTCCTCAAGTTTGCGCGCCGCTTCCTGGGCCACTTCAAACATGTTGCCCAGTCCAAAAATTGCTACGTCGCGTCCGTGCTGCACGACTTCCGCCTTGCCGATCTCGAGAAGTTTTGGCTCCGGTTTGATTTTTACGCCTGGCCCCGATCCTCGCGGATAACGGACAGCAATCGGACCGGAGTTGTAGTGCGCCATGGTCCACAGCATATCGACGAACTCGTCCTCATCCTTTGGTTGCATGTGCACCCAATTGGGGACGTGTCGCAGGTAACCGATATCGAACAAGCCGTGATGCGTTGGCCCGTCGTCGCCGCTTAATCCGGCGCGGTCCATGCAAAGCTTCACATTCAAGTTCTGGATGGCGATATCGTGAATCGCCATGTCGTAGGCTCGCTGGAAAAAGGTGGAGTAAATGGCAAGGAACGGTTGCAACCCCTGCGTTGCCAGGCCACAGGCAAAAAGCGTAGCGTGCTCCTCAGCAATACCGACGTCGAAATAGCGGCCGGGGTGGGCCTTAACGAAATGCGAAAGACCGGTCCCGCTGGGCATCGCCGCTGTAATGGCAACGAGCTTCTGATTCGTCTCCGCGAATTTCGCCAGCGTCTTGCCGAAAATCTCCGAATAAGTAGGCGTTGGGGTCGGCGCGGTCTCGCCGCTCTCGATCTTGTATTTGCCGAGACCGTGGAACTTGTCGGGTTGCTTGAGGGCCGGCGCGTATCCTTTGCCTTTCTGCGTGAGAATGTGCAGCAGGACCGGTTCCTCCTGAGTTTTCAAAAATTCAAACGTCCGGATCAGCAACGGAATATCGTGCCCATCGATCGGTCCGTAGTAACGCAAGCCAAGTTCCTCGAAGATGACACTCGGCACCAACAACCCCTTTACGCTTTCCTCAACCTTATGGGCGAAATCAGCGATCGATTTCCCGGCGATGGCTTGCACGAAATGCCGCGCTTTCTCGTGTAGATGCGCGAACGTCGGGCTGGTCGTGATCGTGTTTAGGTAGTTTGCGATTGCCCCAACATTTTTTGCGATCGACCACTCATTGTCGTTCAGCACGACGATAAAACGCTTGGTGTGCGCTTTTACATTATTGAGCGCTTCGTAGCTGATCCCGCACGTGAATGCGGCGTCGCCCGCTACGACGATGACGTTCTCGTCGCCACCGCGGAGATCGCGCCCCACCGCCATGCCCAGCGCAGCGGAGAGCGCCGTCCCGGCATGACCTGCGCCGTAACAATCGTGTTCACTCTCGGTGCGTAAAAGAAAGCCGTTGAGTCCGCCGAATTGACGCATGGTATTAAAACGATCGAGCCGCCCGGTAAACATTTTGTGGACGTAGCCTTGATGACTGACGTCCATAACGAACCGGTCGTGCGGCGTGTTGAAGACACGATGCAACGCGATCGTCAGTTCGACCACACCGAGATTGGGGCCCAGATGCCCTCCGGTTTGGGAAAGGACCCCGATTAGTTCCTCCCGCACCTCCTGCGCGAGCTGGGGCAGATCGTGTTCGCGCAGCGCCTTGATATCGGCGGGCGATCGAATCCCGTCGAGCAGGCGCGGTGGTGCAGCGGTTGCCTCGGAAGTCTGGACCGACTCAGAAGAGCTTGATTTCATCATTTGTGCTTTCGGATTCATCTACGGTTTCGGCCGGAGCAGCCGGTTCCGGTGTGGGCTCGAAATCCTTAACTATCGCCTTTCCTGCGCTGTTGCGAGCTATGATTTCGATCTTTTGCTCGGCTTTGGCAAGTCGTTCCTGGCAAACTTTCACCAGATTCATTCCTTCATCGTAACGCACGATGAGATCTTCGAGCGGGAGCTTTCCGGATTCCATTTGCTCGACAATTTTTTCGAGCCGATCCATCGCGCCCTCAAAGTTAAGCTCTGCCTCGCGCGCCTTCGATTTGCTGCTCATGGGGAAAACGGAAGAATTAAGCACAGGTTAGGCAGGAAAAAAGGATGACTTATACCCAGCGCCCGCCAGGAACGGAGCGAATTGTACGAGTTAAC
>QHPC01000365.1 GCA_003218915.1 Verrucomicrobiota bacterium | reverse complement strand
GTCTACGACGTGCACTCGTTCTTATCGTCAGGCAGCTCTGGACGCGACGGAATCATCCAGATTTTATCTGTAATTAACTGCAGATTTTTGGGGCCGAATTCTAGTTAGACCGCATGCGTATAACCTCGCGGGTGAAAACGTTGCTGCGCTGGCTTGGCGTATTCATCGCCCTTGCACTACTCGTCATGGCCATTTGGCTCCTTTACGAGGCGATGTTTATTTTGGAGCGCTTTGGTCTCATGGCTATTCTCATGGCCTTAGCGATGTTTTCAGGAGCGACACTTCTTTTGTGGTGCATCGCCGAGGGGCATCTAGCGCGCACTCGAACTCGCATTCGTCACATCGTCATCGGAGCCCTGCTGCTCGGTGGCATCGGCGTGCTTCATTCCATTATGTCGAGCGATGGGCTCGAGGCGGGCGTCTACGCGGGCTTATCGTTCGAGGGCCCAGTCGGATTCATACTCGGAGGCAACATAGGTGCTAAGTACTCACTGCTCAGGCTCCGTGCCACGTCTGCGGTCTAACCAACCGCGTTAGCCGGCAATTTCGGCTTGTCGCGACACGTCCAGACCTTCGTACGTTTCCGCGACGATATGGTCAACCAGCGCTTTCATATCGTGCGTGCGTTGGAATGCGGCGAGTTGACGATCGGCGCCGGTGCCTTCGCGCATGATGCGCTCGATGTGCGCCATCTCGCGGTGCGTGCCGAATTCGTCTGCCTCGCTGGCCACAAATTCCAGCAACTCGTTTAGCAAACTTCGCTCTTCTACTTCCGCTTCCTTGCCGAAGTCGATCAGTTTTCCGTCAATGCCGTAGCGCGCCGCGCGCCACCGGTTTTCATCCAAAAGACGACGCCGGTAAATCCGGAACGTCGTGTTTTGCCAGAGCAATTTAAACAGCTTGGCGATGACGGCCTGGATCAACGCCGCGATTGCGAGCGTGTCGTCCACTCGTGTTTGAGCATCGCACACGCGCACCTCCAGCGTATCGAAAAATGGATGCAACCGGATGTCCCACCAGATTTTTTTCGCGTTGTCGACACAACCGGTCTTGACCAGCAGCTTGCAGTAGTCTTCGTACTCCGAGAGGCTTTCGAACGCGTCGGGAATCCCAGTGCGCGGAAAACGCTCGAACACCTTGAGTCGATAACCTTTCAAGCCTGTGTCTTGGCCCACCCAGAACGGCGAGTTAACCGAGAGCGCGTAAATATGGGGCAAGAAATAGCGCGCTTGATTCATGACGTGAATCGCGCTTTGCCGATCCGGAATGCCGACATGAACGTGCAATCCGAAGATGAGATTGGCGCGTGCGAGCTGCTGCATGTCCTTGACGATCTCCTGATAGCGCTCGCCTTGAGTAATGAGTTGATCGCGCCAGTGCGAAAACGGATGCGTGCCCACCGAAGCAATCTGTAGTCCGCTGCGACCCGCCAGTTTCGCGAGTTTAGTGCGCAGTTCGATGACGTGAGCACGCGCATCGACAACGGACTGGCAAATTTCAGTGCCGAGCTCAACGACAGATTGATGCATCTCGGGCTTGATTTGCTCCTTGAGTGTAACCTTCCCGCCCTCAAGA
>QHPC01000207.1 GCA_003218915.1 Verrucomicrobiota bacterium | reverse complement strand
TCGCCATAATAATAAGAGAACCCGAGCGCGAGATGGCCTTCGGGAAGATCCGGTTGCAATCGCAAGGCCTCATCGGCGTTGCGGCGCGCTTTTTCCCGGCGGCTGGGGGTCGGATCGAAGCTGTGATAGATCCAGCTCTCCACTAAGGAGAGACCTGCAAACGCCGCGGCAAAGTTTGGATCGAGTTTGATGGCTTGTTCAAAAAGCGGCTCTGCCTTCAAAAACGTGTCGCGGAGCATGTCCTTCCGGCTCGCGTAATCGTGCGCTTGAACAAAGAGCAGGTAAGCGTCGGGATTTTGGGTTGGCCGATTATCGAGTCGCGCTTTTTCGGTTGGGGAAAGTTTTGCCTGAAGAGCGGAAGCAATTTTTTGCGCGAGATCTGTTTGGATGGCGAAGACGTCGGTTAAATCGCGATCGTAATCCTCTGCCCAAATATGTTCGTCGTTGTTCGCGTCGATCAGCTGCACGTTCACGCGGACGCGATTGCCGACCCGTCGGACACTGCCCTCCAGAAGCGTGGCCACGCCCAGGGCTTTCCCTATTTCGCGGGCGTTCCGCACGGCATCGCCCCGATAAGACATGACGGACATACGCGAGATCACCTTCAAATCGCCGATCTTTGAAAGATTGGTCAGGATATCGTCCTGAATGCCATCGGCGAAGTAGGCGTTATCCTTTTCATCACTGAGGCTTTGGAAGGGCAGGACAGCAATCGACTTGTCGATCTTGCGCGCTGACGCCCGGGGCAAGAGAAAAAAGCCCGCTCCAGCGGAAATGATCACACCGGTTGCGATCAGCATTATCAAATTACGGCGCCGGTGTGATCCCGGGGTGACGCGAATTCCCTGAGGCGTAACGTCGTAAGCCCAGGCAAGAATAAGAGCGATTGGAAATCCCATGAGCAGAAGCACGACCACAAGACGCAGCGTCCAGTTTGGCAATTCCCACGCCGGAAAAACCGCCGACCCGATCTGAATGATGAATCCCGCAGCGATGATGTAAGCTGCAGCGATCCGATAGACTTTCCGCCGCTGCAACTCCTCGAAGAAGCCGCTCATAAGTAGAGATGTAGATTCATCGCGCCGCGATCATAGTTCAATCGCGAGTTTTGCAGAGAGCGCCGATTAGCGATCCGCCGTTTTGTGCGGGGTCGATGGACAGGCTCAAATAGGCACAAGCTAACGGCTAATATTCTGCAAACGCGCCGTCAGGATAACAGTACAACCAGCGTTCTTCAGGTTGAGCAGAGGCGATGACCGGATGCCCGGTTGCGTTCGCGTGTTTAGAGGCGTGACGATTTGGCGAGCTATCGCAGCAGAGGGTCTCGCCGCACGTCTGGCACGTGCGCAAATGGACCCAGGATGAACCGATCTTCACGCATTCCTCGCATTCGCGCCGTTGCGGTTGTTTAACGGACGCGATCGCGTCGAGATGAGAGCAGCCTCGGTCAGGCATCACAGGATGAGCCTATCTCGGTCACGGACCTGCGCAACGCTGTTGTAGATACGATGCCATTATGATGTATGTAGACGCAGGAGGAGAACATTCGGGATGTCACAAGCCACAAAGTATGACGTGATCGTCATCGGTACGAGTCAGGGCGGCAGATTCCTCCCAATCACCTTCGCAAAGGCAGGCCGGAAGGTGGCGCTTGTCGAGCGCGGCGCCCTCGGTGGAGTCTGTGTTAACTTCGGCTGTACTCCCACTAAGACGATGGTGGCCAGCGCGCGCGTCGCTTATCTGGCGAAGCGTGGGGCTGAGTACGGCGTCCGCACGGGCCCCGTTTCGGTCGATCTGCAGGCCGTACGCAAACGCAAACAAAATATGGTTGAGGGTGCTCGCAACTATTTCGAGAGCCTTGTCAAACCACTGGCAGGCCTGGATCTGTTGAGGGGTGAGGCCCATTTCATCGCTCCAAAAACGCTTGAGGTCTCTCTCGCGGACAGCGGGACGCGAGAGATCACCGCGCCGTTAATTGTTATAGACACTGGCACTCGGCCAAAGCAACTCACGATCAAAGGCGTCGAGAGCGTCTCTGTGCTCAATTCAACCACGATCATGGAGCTGGACACGCTGCCCAAACATCTGTTGATCATTGGTGGCGGCTATATCGGGCTGGAGTTTGGACAGATGTTTCGCCGTTTCGGCAGCGAAGTCACGATCGTTCAGCATCACCCGCGCTTGCTAATGAACGAGGATGAAGATGTATCTGATGAAGTAACCAAGATTCTTCGCGAGGACGGGATAACTGTCTTGACGGGAACTGCGCCGCAACAGATTCAGTTGCTCAATGGCGGGCGCATTCAATTAACCGGGCGCGCGCCTGAGGGCGAAAAGCAGGTTACTGGCTCACATTTTCTGGCGGCAATCGGTCGTGTTCCCAACACCGAAGCGCTCACACCCGAAGCTGGTGGCATTCAACTGGACAAGAAGGGCTACATCCAGGTCAATGAACGACTGGAAACGAACGTTCCTGGCGTCTACGCAATGGGCGATGTGAAAGGTGGTCCAGCTTTCACGCATGTGTCTTACGATGACTTCCGCATTTTGCGCGCGAACCTGCTTGAGCATGGCAGCGCCGGCACTCGTGATCGTGTTGTTCCATATACCATCTTCATCGATCCCCAGTTTGGGCGTGTTGGCATGACGGAAAACGAAGCCAGAAAACAGGGACGCAACATCCGTGTAGCGAAATTGCCCATGAATGCCGTGATCCGTGCACTCGAAACCGGTGAAACACGCGGCTTCATGAAGGCGCTCGTCGATGCTGATACACAGCGAATCCTTGGCTGCGCCGTTCTCGGCTTGGAAGGTGGCGAGATCATGGCCATCATCCAAGTGGCGATAATGGGCAAGCTGCCTTACACCGACTTAAAAGACGCGCTCTTCACGCATCCCACCTTGGCCGAAGGGCTCAATGCGCTGTTTATGACACTCGATTCCTAGGTTTACGTTGATGGGCTTCCGACGGGCGTCGCCTTTAATGTTCTCAAACAGCCGTACGTCCTCCGTCGAGAGCGAGTTTTGCACCGTGAATGAAACTGGCACTGTCTGTAGCCAAAAAGACGATCGCCTCGGCAATCTCATCTGGCGTGGCCGGACGGCCTGCGGGCGCCTCGGCGGCGAGTCGTTCGACTCCCTCACCCATTGCGTTGGTACCTTCAGTGCGCGTAGGTCCAGGGCTCACTGCATTAACCCGGACGCCGCTGGGGCCATATTCAGCCGCCCACACCTTAGTTAGCAGATTAATGGCAGCCTTGCTCGAGCCATAAAGGCTCATGCCAGGCGCGCCGTAATCGGCGACCATCGTCGATAAATTGACGATTGCCCCTTTTGCCTGTCTTCGCCATTAGCGGTGCGAGTTCCGCGACGAGGAAGTACGGCGCCTTCACGTTGAGCGCATACACCCGCTCGAACATTTCTTCGGTGGTTTCATGCGTCGGCCCGAACGGATAGATCCCGGCATTGTTGATTAGAATATCAACATGCCCGTCTCCGAGCTCGACAGCTCGTCTGGCCACTTCGCGCGCGCTCGAGGCGTTCCGAAGGTCGGACGAAATAAAATCCGCCCCGCCTCCTGCCGCGCGGATTTCCGCAACCGTTTTCTCCCCGCGTTCCACATTGCGGCCTACGACGATGACATGGATGCCAAGCCGGGCCAGTTTATCCGCGGTGGCCCGGCCAATCCCGCTCGTCCCGCCTGTGATGAGCGCATTCAACGAATTGGTAGCCATTTGGAATTCCCTGTCCAGATTTCGATTCGTTCATAAGCATCTCATCTAGCTTATTTTTTTGTCGGCGTGATCAGACATCGTTTTTTATTTCGTGTTGCTGTGCGTTCTCTTGATCAGGCTCGGCGAACCAAAATCGTTCGTGCCAAGCTCCTCAGGGTATTTCGAAAATCTCGATCTGCTTGGCAATGCCGCGAAGTGAGCGCTTCTCCGGAGTCGCGGCGATGCCGTTTGATTGCAAGAGCTTCGATGCTTCGTGGTCGGTAACAACGCGTCTGGTAGCAAAAATGGAGCGCGACGTCGCGAGTCCCTGGACCCGAGCAGCGATGTTTACGGTCCGTCCGAAGTAGTCCTGCCGATCGTTCAGCGAAACGGCCAGACAAGGTCCCTCGTGGATGCCGATCTTAAGCAGCAAGTCGCCTTTCAGGTCTTTCAACGCCTCTCGCATTTTCAGCGCAGCAGCCATCGCTCGGTCTGGCGTTGGGAACGTCGCCATCACCGCGTCACCAATTGTCTTCACAACGGCTCCTCTTTCGGCCGCTACGATTTCGTTCAAGACCCGGAAGTGAGCCCTCACCAAATCATAGGCAGCCAAATCTCCAACGCGCTCATAGAGTTCGGTTGAGCCTTTAAGGTCGGTAAACAGGAAGGTGAGGCTCGTGATCTTGAGGCGCTGATCTACGTCGAGCGTATCGGTGCGATAAATATCGCGGAATGTTTGATTGGTCAGGAGACGTTTCGCCGTCAAGAACGGCCGACGTTTGCTGAGGAGATCGTGAAGCTTATGATTGGCGACCCAGATGCCAGGCAACGTGCGCACATTCGAGCGGTTCTCCAACGAAATCTCCAGACGGCCTGGGCGCATCTGAATTGTCCCGGTGGGCGCGTGCTTCCTGGTGATGACGAAGTCGAACGACTGGCGTTTGCGGGTAGGCTCGCCCTTTACCTCGATGAACTGCGACATGTGAAGAACAGGATCGAACACGATCACAAATGCTTCGGGCAGCTTCAGAGACAAAACGACTTTCTCGCCAGCTGGAAGCTCGGCGGTGTCCAAAGTCACTGCCTTAATCAGCTTGGCCAGTGTCGCCTCATCCGGCAAATCAATGCCCGAACTCCAATACACTTGTTTGTAATATTCGATCCAGGGCAGCGTCCCGGGATCGTGGGCCGCGATTCTTCGTACCCGCGGACTGATCGTAAACGTTACTTCCACGATTTCGTCAAGGGTCGGCTCATATCCCGCGGCGCAAAGGGCGCACTGATACTCGGCTTGGTTTACGGTTTTAAGGGTTGTGCCTGAATCGAGGACGCCACCGCAACCGGGACAGAGGATGTTCCACGACATATCGAAAATGCCGAGTCGCGCGGCGTGCAGAAAAGCAGCGATCACATCCTCTTCATCCAGTCTATGCTCGGTGGCGAACGCAAGGGCATTGATGCGGCAAAGCCCACGGTCCGGTCCGTCCCGAATGAGTTTTTCGATCGCACTCACCGGTTTCGCCTTTGCCGATTGTCGCAAGGTACTAAAGCGAGAGTCGGTTTCGCCGGGACGTTTCATGGCATTTTCGGATTAATCACCGCAGCAGTTACCATGTGACTAGGAAATCGAAAAACAAGTCAGTGAGCCAAACTTTCCCCTTCGGGGATGTCAGGCATCCCCGACATTCCAAGGCAAGCTAGAGGGCTCAATTGGTCCGAGCGGTGCGCGAACGAATGAGCAGGACGAAGACCGCGCGCGGGCTGGAATCGATGCATCAACAGGAGACGGGTAATTATTCCGCGGCCTTCGCAGCTAATGTTTCGATGACCGCGATGTTTTGCAGTAAGTCCGCCGGCAGGTTGTGCCGCGTCTGCAAATACGTCGGACTATTGTAAGTGACCCAAACTTTTCCCTGATCATCTTCCCAAACCAAAATCTTGAGAGGAAGATCGATCGCGCTGTTGGGCGCTGCCAACATCACCGGAGTACCAGCTCTTGGGTTTCCAAAAATTAACAGCTTGGTTGGACGCATTTTCATTCCCGCCTTTGCTGCTTCTCCGCTGTGATCGACCAACGCGAACAGAGTAATTCCTTTGGCTTGGAGAATTCCCTCGAGTTTGGTGACGGTTTCATCCACCGAGTGATTACTCGGTATATCGATTAGTCCTTTGCCGTTGTCAGGCACCATAAGTAACTCCCTTCATTCCGCCGCGACGTGAGCGCCTTTTTCATGCTAGCTGACAGCTGGCTCCGTCGCTACAGGCGGTGCGGATTGTGTCGGCGCGGGCACTCGTGTTTTGGCGCGGCGTTCTTTGAACCACATAATGACAACGTAGAAAACCGGTGTCAGGAACAGACCAAAGCCGGTAACTCCGAGCATTCCGAAAAAGACCGCAGTGCCGAGGGCCTGCCGCATTTCCGCACCGGCACCCGAACTAACGACCAGCGGAACGACACCGAAGATGAACGCGAATGAAGTCATCAAGATCGGGCGCAATCGAAGACGACACGCTTCGACCGCGGCGGTGAAGCGATCTTTTTGGTCGCGATCCTGAATTTGTTTTGCGAATTCGACGATCAGGATCGCGTTCTTACAAGCGAGCCCAACGAGCACAATGAAACCGATCTGCGTGAAGATGTTGTTCTCCATCGAACGCAGCCAGACACCGTAGATCGAACTGAACAGACACATGGGAACGATCAAAATGATTGCGAGGGGCAACGACCAGCTCT
>QHPC01000363.1 GCA_003218915.1 Verrucomicrobiota bacterium | reverse complement strand
AAGGGCTGAAACCGAAAGCTGCCGTGGTGATGATCGGTACCAACAATTCCAATGGCGAAGATAACACACCGGGGCAGATCGCGGACGGCGTCACCGCAATCGTCCGCAAGTTGCGCGACAGATTGCCCGATACGAAAATCCTGTTGCTGCCGATTTTTCCACGCGGCGAAAACTTCAACAATCAGCGCGGAAAAATTCTGCAGGTGAACCAGGTTCTGCAGAAACTTGCCGACAGGCGGAACGTGCTTTGGGTCGATTTCGGATATAAGTTCGTCACCCCTGAAGGTCGCATTCCGCGCGACATCATGCCTGATTACCTGCACCTGTCGCCGGCGGGCTACGAAATCTGGGCCGATTCGATGGAGCCCGTGCTCGGGAAAATTCTCGGCAGTTAGGATTGCCTCCGCTGAATAGACGTTATAGCCCCACCTATTTGCGGGCACCATTAAGACGTACTCGAAGAACGCGATCCCCCAGCTCGCCACAATTGCCAGGAAGATTGGCTTCTCACGGAATTTCAAATGGCCGTACCACGCGAACGTCATGAACACGTTCGAGCAGGTCAGCATCACAAACGGCAACCATCGCGAATGAAAAATGTCAGTCATGCCAGAAATGAGCGGAATTCGCGTCCACCGGGTCAAGCTTGATGTGACCGTGCGCTGCGGTACGTTCGCGTCGGATGGCATCTGACTGGACGAAATTGCAGGCGCAGGCGCGGCGGGAAGTGGATCGAGTGCTGCGCTCGTTGCCGAAGCCACTGCAGGAAAAGGCGCGAAATCTTCCGGTGACATTCGAGCGCCAGCCGAACGATGCCTTGGTGGCCGAGGGAATCGAGTGGGATACACTGGGTCTGTTCGTTGGACCAGCTTACGCGGAGGAAGGACATGGATCCCCGATGCCCTCGCAAATCATTTTGTATTTGGAGAACATTTGGGATGAAGCCGATGAAGACCACGAGATTTTCGCGGAGGAGGTGCGCACGACGTTTCTGCACGAGCTCGGGCACTATCTCGGACTTGACGAAGACGGGCTGTTCGATCGCGGGTTGGATTAGGTAGGGACGGCGCGCTGCGCCGTCCGGTCATCGCAGCGCGATGACCCTACCTTAGAGCAGCAGCTCCATGTAAACGACGTCGAGCCAGCGCTCGAATTTGAAGCCGACTTTTTTGAAGTGGCCGACTTTTTCAAAACCAAACCGCGCGTGAAGCCGGATGCTGGCCTGATTGTCGGCGTCAATCGCGCCGATGATGGCGCGCAGATCTCGCTGCCGCGCGGCTTGAATCAAGGGGGCGAGCAGCGCTTTGCCGATGCCTTTCCCGCGGTGCGGCTCCGCGATATACACCGAATCCTCGACCGTAAAGCGATAGCCCATACGATCATGGTACTTGGTTAAGGAACTCCAGCCGACGACTCCCTTTTCATTTTCAGCGACGAACACGGGCAGATCCTGTTTCTGGTGCAATTCGTACCAGGCGAGACGATGCTTCATGTCGCGAGGTTCGTAGTCGTAACTGGCGGTGGTGTTCAGGACCGCATCATTATAAATCTCCGAAATTGCAGGCAGGTCTTTCAATTGCGCCAGACGAACATTCACGCGCGCCAGAATAAAGTCAGATCGCGTGCCTCACAAGCCCTTCGAAAAAGCCTCCGCGTAACCCGCCTTTCCTGACATCGCGCTGCGATATTGATTGAGGCCGGCGACAGCACGTTCGTACGGCCATCGGCTCATCTGCGAAGCATGGGCGCGTACGGCGGCAAGTTTTCGGTCCCAGACGGCGCTGATGTCCACCACTTGGGTCGGTTCCTTGAGTGGAGTCCAGATTTCGAAACACCGGGACTCTGCGGACAAGTTCAACTGCCGCGCAATCTGCACCGTGGCTTTGTGGTCAGGATGCCACTCCTGCGCATGAGGTGAGTAGATGAGCGCGGCTTGTTCGCTCAGCGGAAGCAGCGCCGCAATCGCGCGTGCCGAATCCTCGGCCAACTGTGAATCGCGGCAACGTAAGAAAACCAAATCTGAAAGGCCAAGAATCTTTGCTGCTGCACGTGCCTCGCCTTCGCGAATTCTCGAAGCTTCGTCTCGCGCGAGATCTTTCAACCCGAGTTCACCAGACGTGAGGAAAACGACCGTGATCTGGTCGCCTTTGTCCGCATGGAGACAGAGCGCCCCGCCGCATCCGAGGGCTTCGTCGTCCGGATGTGGGGCCAAGACGAGAACGTTCATGGAAGTTCGTTGCCACAAATCGGACGCGATAGAAAATAAAAAAGCCGAACGCATGTTCGGCTT
>QHPC01000206.1 GCA_003218915.1 Verrucomicrobiota bacterium | reverse complement strand
CGTTGGCTTCTTGACTCTGACCTTGCTAATGCCCAGAGAGTCTGTTCTCACCGCGTCCGACAGTGATCCGATCGCAAATCTCGATGCGTTCATTAGCAGAGCATTGAAAGAATATCAGGTGCCCGGTGCCGCAGTCGCAGTCGTGCAAGATGGCAGAGCGGTTTTGCTCAAAGGATACGGCGTCCGCGATGTGACTAAACAGGGCGCCGTAGACGAAAATACGATTTTTCAACTGGCGTCCGTTACCAAAACTTTAACGGGCGCAGCTGCGGCGACCGTTGTCGACGAAGGCAAGCTCGATTGGGATAAGCCAATCTTTAATTACCTTCCCGAATTCGTCGGCTACGACCCCTACATGACACGGTGGCTTACTGAACGCGATTTGCTTGCGCAGCGCACCGGATGGCCCGCCTTTACAGGAGATCAACTCGACAGTTTTGGCTACGACCGCGCTGAAATATTGCGACGCCTTCGATTTTTTAAGCCGCGCTGTAGCCTGCGCGAGGTGGCGCAGTATTCCAATCCTGGATTTTTCGTGGCTGGTGAAGTCGCGGCGCGCGTGTCAAAGCAGTCATGGAATGATCTCGTCGAAAAACGCTTGTTCGCGCCTTTGGAGATGTCGCGATCTGGGACGGTGATCAAAGCTTTGCAAGACAGCAATGCCACGGCTGCACACGCACTCGTCGACGAGAAACCTGTGGTCGTTGAACCATCAAACCTCGACGTAACCGGCGCGGCCAGCTCGGGAACCTCGACTGCCGCAGACATGTCGAAATTGATGCTGATGTTTTTGAATAAGGGCACGTACAAGGGCAAAAGCGTCCTGAAACCAGAAACGGTCGAAGAAATATTCAAGCGCAGCATGGCCAGCGAAATCGATTTCACCGATCTGCCACCCATCAGCGACAAAACAGGTTTTTATTACGGACTTGGGGTGGGCAGTTATGATTACGGCGGAGAACAGATCATTGAAAAAAGCGGTGCTCTTGCAGGTGTGCGGACGACTTTAGTACTTGTGCCCGATAAAAACGCCGGAATCATTGTTCTCGCGAACCTGAATCTCACCGCGTTTCCCGAAGCGGTGCGCGCATATTTTTTGAATCAAGTATTGGGCATTAATCCCGAAACGGACCAAAAACAGATTTTCGACCTTAACCAGAAACTGAAGAAACTGATGGCGCCGCCACCAACGCCGAATAATCCTAGCAAATTCAACGGCACGCTACAATCGCTCGTCGGAGTTTACGAAAATGATTATTACGGTCGCTGTGAGATCCTGCTCGATGGCGGCGCGCTTAAAGTTCAATGCGGTCCTGCGAAATATCCCGCGACTTTGAAACACTGGAATAATGGCGCGTTTATGATGCAATTTCCCGGCGCGACGCAGACACCCTCAGTCACAACGTTCATGATCGGCGAGGACGGTGCAGCAGATCGTTTTGAAACCGAAGCTCTTGGAACCTTCATACGCGTGAGGGAAAAGAAATGAAATGTTGCGGACAATATTGCAGCTTCGAGCGTGCGAAGCACTGATCATTCAGATTTCACATCATCCGAGTTGCGCCACTTGCGTGCCCTGAAAACGCCGGCGGGCGTACAGAAATTTCTCGACGACCTGCCTTACAACCTAAGCTTCACTGCGCGATCGCCGAAGAAAGTTCTGCACGATCACACGGCGTCCTGTCTGGAAGGCGGAATTTTTGGTGCCGCAGCGCTTCGCATTCTCGGTTTCCCACCGTTGATCTTCGATTTGGAAGCAGAACAGGACACCGATCACGTCGTTGCCGTTTTCAAGGTGCGCGCGCATTGGGGCGCCGTGGCAAAGTCCAATTTCACCGGCTGCCGTTATCGGGAGCCGGTGTATCGCAGCCTGCGCGAGCTGGCCATGAGCTATTTTAACATTTATTTCAACCTGCGTGGCGAACGCACGCTGCGGCGCTACTCGCGCCCGGTGAACCTCGCTCGATTCGATCATCTAAGTTGGATGACCACGGAAAAACCGATCTGGTTCGTCGCCGAATATCTCTGCGAAATCTCGCATATTTCATTGCTCACTCCGGCGATGGAAAGGAACCTCACCCGCGTCGATCGCCGCACGGTGCGCGCTGAAATGGTCGGACACAGAAAAAAATCTGCTGTTCGATAACAGTATCGTCCGAATCACATCTCAGAGCATTATGACTATTGATGAGTTTCGAAAGATGGCGCTTGAAATTCCGACGGCCGTCGAGTGCTCGCACATGAATCACCCCGACTTCCGCGTTGCCGGAAAGATTTTCGCATCGCTTGGTGTGCCGGACGAAAGCTGGGGCATGGTAAAGCTCACGCTAGAGCAGCAGCGCACATTCATCGAAAAGGCGTCCGAGGTTTTCAAACCCTCCAGCGGCGCCTGGGGTCGGCAAGGCTACACGAATGTTTATCTTCCCGCCGCGAAGGCGACCATTGTGCGCACTGCGCTCGATGCAGCGGCAAAGAACGTCGCGAATAAAAAGCAAAGGGAAACGCTGAACATCCAACGTCCAACATCCAACATCTAACCCCCAATGATCCCAATAAACGCGGCGCACAGCCGTTACAGAGCGCGTTGAAAAAATGCGTTCTCGAATGTTGGCTGAAACGCACCAGGATCGGTTTCGCCAATTTGAAACTGCGGAGTGACTTCGAATTGAGTGGCACAATGGACTTCCACGTCAATTCTGCCGCACTTTGCCAGCGACGCGCGCACTGCGTCCAAAGCCAGCTGGGGTGTGTTGCAATCACGGCTGAGATGGCCAAGCACAACGCGCTCGATTTTTCCCGGCAACAATTCCTCAATCACGCCTGCCGCAGCCGTGTTGGATAGATGACCGTGCCGCGATTGGATTCGCTGTTTTACCGGCCACGGCCGATGCGTGTCGTTCTGCAAAAGTTTTTCGTCGTGATTAGTCTCGATCACGAGCGTTTGCACCTGCCGCAACCGTTCCACGATCATCTTGGTCACGTAACCGAGATCGGTGATAAAACCGAGAGCCCCTGAACCGGCGTAAAAGGCGAACCCGAGCGGATCGACCGCATCATGCGGCACGGGGAATGTTTGCACGGTGATGTCGCAAATCGAAAACTCGGAACCAGTCGCAAAGATTCGCCAGTTGCGGTGTCGCTCGAATGAGGTGTTGCAACGCGCAGCTTCTGCCGTCAACGCGTTGCAATAAATTGGCACATCAAATTTCCGGCAAAGAACTTCAAGACCGCAGATGTGATCGCCGTGTTCGTGCGTAAGAAGGATGCCATCGAGCCGCTCGGGCAGAACGCCGCACTGCTCCAGACGCAACACCAACTGCCGCGCGCTCAGCCCGCCATCGACAAGAATTTTGCAATGATTCGTTGCAACCAAGGCGCTGTTCCCCGCGCTTCCGCTGCCGAGCATGGTCAAGCTGAACACGGAACTTAAGTTAGCCGCGTTCCTTCAGATTGCGCAAACGGAAACGCATATGAATGACAAAGCATGAGTGATTCGCCTTGGCTAACGCTTCGCCGTGGCAAGCGAATGACGAGGAATGTTGGAACATCATGCCAATTCCATGCGCCCAAGCGAATGCAAAAATTGCTTAACGATCCGCTCTAAAGCGTTCCCAACGCAATTGTGGCGATTTGCCCGCTAATCGATTCGACTAGCCACCGGCCTGCAGTTGGGCCAGTCGCGCATGCAGCTCTGCCAGGGTGCTTCGCTTCTCGCCCTTACTCAGGAACGTGTCCCCATCATCGCTCATATTTTCGTCAATCTCTTGAAGCACGTCGTCGATGGGATACACCAGCCGGGCGTGAAGCACCTGAAGGTGCACCTGCAAATATCGGCGAATCGATGCTTCGCGGGGAACATCGATTGCACGCAGCCCCTTGAGCTCCTTCCGATCCATATGAATCTCTTTCTGAATATCGCTTTGGACCGCCGCAATTTGCGTACCGGTGAGGTAAAGTTCGCCGGCCAAGTCCGACGCCGCGCCATAAAATGCTTTCACCCCGTCGTAGCCTTTGAACGAGCTGCGGGAAACGTTTGGCTTACCTTGTCCATAGGTGGATTGATTCACCGCGCTTGTGATTCCGAACCCTGCCTCGTCCCAATAGCCGCCCGCGAACGCGTCTCCGTTGAAGCTGCCGTCGGGTCCACCAATTTGGATATTGTTGTTGTTGCCTTTCCAAAATTCGTCGCACCAATCGAAAATAAAACCGCCTGCGCACACCTGATTAGACCCACCCTTGAGATTGATTTTGATCGTGTCCCATTGCGTCGTGAGAAATTTCGCGACCGGCTGCGCTTTGAAATAGGGCTGCCCGGCTCCCATCTGACTCTCGGGCACTTCGTCGAGATTTCTAATCGGTTGTGTCGAGGTTTGGCCGTAAACTCCAATCGGTCGGGTCGTGTGCGGTGTACCCCACTCGCCAAAAATTAGCGGTTTCTTGATCCCAAGCGAGTTCATCAAAGCCAGATATTGGGCGAAGGCCGAATTACCGTCGCCGCCAAACTCCGGGCCGCGATAAATGTTGATACACCAGGAGTCAAGATTCTTAAGCTTGCCAGATTGTTGGCCCAACTTTATTGCCGGCCAGCTGGTTTGCGGCGTGAATTCATCGTTAACAGCAGTCGTAAGGAAGGGTTTCTGACCTTGGCTAAGACCCGCGCCGCGCGCAGCATCGATTAGTGTCCCAAAGTTCGTCCAGAACTGTGGGTTCTGCGTCACGCCGCCGAATATTTCATTGCCAACCATATATCCAAAAACCGCCGGATGTTTGACGGTGCTCTTCACGAGCTCAGTGTACTGCCTGATATAGTCGTTTAAGCCGGTTCCTCCCTGCGCAATGACGTTCCCCTGGGTATAAGAAAACATGACCACGTAAATCGGTTTGTTTCCGCCGTTGTAACAGTAATCGAGAAAAGCTTTCCAATTGCCAGAAGTCCCCGGAGCGCCTGCGTTCAGATCAGGATTGCCAGCGTACAGTTTGATTACATTGATGTTTGCCGCGCGCATCTTGTCCACGTCCGGCTTCCAGACATTGGCGTAGTAAGGAATAAAATAATCGCCATAGGGAACAAAACCGGGAGCCGTGCCGATCGGTACGGGTGAGTAATTCATCCCTTTCGCAACGAACGGTTGTCCGTTAAGATTTAGTTGGAAACCGTTGGCTGTTACTACAGCGCTGGCCGCATAGGGACTGGTGATCGCCGTAACAAGCAGAATTAGGGCGATAGTTTGGGGAAATTTCGCAAAGCGCACAGTGGTTTTCAGAAATGAATGAATCATGATGGGCGGCGACAGTAGTCGTTCCCGCGGCCTCTGCAAATGAGACCTTGGTCCAATAAGAGAATAGCAACCGTTGATCCCCAACCCTCGCGCAAAGTGAACTGCCGGCCGTGTTGCTGCAACGCCGGCGTTACAAAGTAATCCGGCTGGCCCGGTGCCGCGCACACGGTTGGTTATCAAATATCATGTGGAATTAAATACTAAATGGAGATTATCTCATCCTGGCCGCTTGCTCGACACGATGCGCTGAGAGAATTACATTCGCGTCGCTTGAAGATACGTGCCTTTATTTTCGCTGCGGTTGTCAGCGCGCTTGCGTCACATTTGTCGGCAGCGGATGCCCCTGATCTGGATTTCAAGCAATGGGGCTTGTTAGCAATCCAGGATGGGGGACGGCGCAAACCAGTGGACACGTTTGCGAAAGACGCACTGATTCGGATCACTGGACGATCGACACACGCAGATAAGACAGGCAAAAAGTGGCGACCGAACGATTTCGTCTTGTCGGCTTTGATCGAGACGCACGATTGGAAAAATGAGCCAATCGTGTTGATCTCGTCAGGCCAGTTAGTCGAGCAGCTTGGACTCGATAAGACGCAGCGGCGATTTTCGTTCACGCAATTAACCGGATCGGCCGAACTGCAGCGGCTCGCGACTGAGGCACAGTCGCTCAAGCGCGCCGAGAAACCGTTGACCCGGGCCCAGCAGGAAGCACTCAGTGTGAGCGATCGGCTTACGCTTCTTGCACGTGTAATGGACGGAAGAGCATTGCTGATCGTCCCTGCGCCGGCCAACGAAACGGATCCGTGGGTCGAGCCCGCCTTAGGCGGGTCGAGATATTATGCCGATGCGCAATTCGCGCCCATCCAGACTCAGTTGCAAACGGTTGCCAGCGCATATGTGCAGGGGGACGGATTTAACCTCAATCGCGCCGCGAATCAGCTTCGCGAAGATCTGCGCGCCTTGAGTCCGTCGATTTATCCGCGGGACCAGCAATTACGTCTCGAATATTTCTATAATCATTTCGAAGCGTTTTATCGGGCCATCTGGTGTTACGGAATTGCGTTGGTAATTCTGATTACAGCGCATCTTCGCAAACGCGGACGCGCGCTGCAAAACGTTGGCGTGGCAGTGGCGATAGTCGGTCTGGCGTTTCAAGCGGCTGGGATCGTCATGCGTTGCATGATCGCTGGCCGTCCGCCGGTTACGAACATGTATGAATCGATCATCTGGGTCTCGTTCGCAGTTTCGTTTTTCGGAATGATCTTTTTTGTTCGTTATCGGGCCCCCATCTATTTGCTGGCGGCTTTACCGGTCACGCTCATCGCCCTGTTGCTGGTGCATCAAATGCCGATTGCCATGCCTTCGAGCATCGATCCGTTGGTCCCTGTGCTGCGCGATAATTTCTGGCTCACGATTCATGTGTTAACGATTACGCTAAGCTACGCGGCTTTCGCGCTGGCGATGGGTTTCGGACACATTTTGCTATGGCGATACGCACGGAATCCGGCAGCCGCGCGCGCCGACGCGCCGATGCATTTCTGGCTTTATCGCGTGCTGCAACTCGGTGTCCTTTTGCTCGCGGCCGGAACGATTCTCGGTGGAGTCTGGGCAAATTATTCCTGGGGCAGGTTCTGGGGTTGGGATCCAAAGGAGACATGGGCACTGATCGCGTTGCTTTGTTACATCCTGGCGTTGCATGGCCGGCTGGCAGGTTGGTGGACGCAATTCGGCCTGGCCGTTGCGAGCGTCGTTTGTTTTCTCGCTGTGTTAATGGCGTGGTACGGCGTGAACTTTGTACTGGGCAAGGGGCTGCATAGCTACGGCTTCGGCATCGGCGGTGAGACTTACGTGGCAATATTTGTTGCTCTGGATCTTTTGTTCGTAGCGTTCGCCATCTGGCGATACCGCAGGAGCGCGAGCGCTGCCGTTGCGCCGAGCGAAATCAGAGCCGAGCGCGCCGCAGTGTAGCTGTAGCCGGGATCGTTGATCCCGGTGGACGAGATAATCATTCAAAGCGAAGAGAGGAAAAGAAGTCATGCCACTCACCCGCCGCGATTTTCTCATCAGTGGCTCACTGTCCCTCGCTGCTGGAGCGTTTTCACCGCTTGTTGTCGGAGCCGAGAAAACGAAGCCGAACACGCCCGCTGACTTCAAGGATTGGGAATCAGTGCGCCGGGAGTTCGAACTGGCTCCCGGTTACGTGCATCTCGCGTTGTTCTTTCTTGCGTCTCACCCCAGACCGGTACGGCAGGCGATTGAACATTACAGAGAAAAAATAGATTCAAATCCGTTGATTGCCGTTGATACCGCGATCTTTGAAGCGGGTAACGAAAATATTCCGTTACAGATCTGCCGGGCCATCGCCAGCTACATCGGTGGCGACCCGCAGGACATCGCCCTGACCCAGAACACTACGACCGGTCTCGCTCTTCTCTACCACGGACTGCCGTTGCGCGAAGGCGATGAGATTCTAACCACTACGCACGATCACTACGTGCATCACGAGTCCATTCGGCTGGCCACCGGGCGTTGCGGAGCGACCTGGCGCAAGATTCCGCTTTTCGATTCCTACGACTCGATTTCGCCGGATGAAATCGCGCAACGCGTTCGCAAGGCAATCGGACCAAAAACGCGCGCTGTGGGGGTGACATGGGTGCATTCCAGCAGCGGTGTGCGCCTTCCAATCGCACGGATTGCATGGGATGCGACGCGTTTGCGGCCGGCACCCACAAATGGATGTTCGGGCCCCGCGGCACCGGGTTCGTTTGGGCAAAGCCCGGAGTTTGGCAGAAAATGCGCCCGGTGATTCCGAGTTTCTTTTCGCTCGAACCGTTCGAAGCGTGGGAACAGGAACATGCACCGCAGATTCCGGCGCGTGCAGCTTGGTTTTCACCGGGCGGCTTCCAGGCTTTCGAACATTACTTTGCACTGCCGGCGGCCATTCGTTTTCACCAGAACATCGGGCCCGCGCGAATCACGGCGCGCATACACGAATTGAACGGTCAAATGAAGGAGGGACTTGCGCGGATGCCGAATATTCAGCTCTACACGCCGCGTGATGAGAATCTTTCGGCCGGAATCGTTTGCTTTGATGTAAAGGGTATAAAGCCCGAGCAAGTTGTGAAGCGCCTTCTCGATCAGCGTATTGTCGCTTCAACGACTCCTTATCGCGTGTCGTATGCGCGCCTGGCGTGCAGCGTCGTCAACACTCCGCAGGAGGTCGACACGGCGCTTCGCGCGGTCCGGGACCTGACTTAGTACAGCCGGGGTCACCTCGAATGCTTTCGGGGCTACAGGGTTGCTGTAAGGGCGTCGATAAATTCGCGCGGAGTTTGAGCATGCAGCAGCGCTGATCGTATCGCGTCATCTCTCATCAACCGGACGAGCGTCCCAACGCAAATCAGATAATCGTTCACCAACCGTTCCGGAACGCCGATTACAAAAATCAAACGCGCGCGCACTCCGTTGTGTCCGAATGGAATCCCGGCACGGCTGCGACCTATGCCAACGACAATTTCATCAACCAAATCCGTTCGCGCATGGGGGAATGCGACGCCGCTTTCGCCTACACTGGGATGCACTTCCTCCCGCGCGACCACCTGTTCAAAAAACGCTTCCGGGTTCTGGATCTTCCCGTTTCGCGCCAGCAACTCGATAATCTCGCGCAGCGCGTTTGGTACTTTCCTGGAGCGCAACCCCAGGATCACCTGTTTTTCATCCAGAAGATCGGTCAGCGCGATAGCCATTGGGGTGTGGAGAGATTTATTGGATTATCAGGCAAAGCCAGTTATCCAGTTAAATACGCCGTGGCAACTGAAAACACAGCAGTAGCAGAAAACGAAGAGAGGACCGTCTCTTTGCAACGGAGCATTTACGATCCGGGCTATGTCAACGCGATGTCGCATTTTTACCGCGGCGAAATGGGCCGGATCATGGTGTGGCGGCAGCGGCTCGATGTGACAACAAACTGGGCAATCACCAGTACCACCGCCATCATTACCATCGCGTTTTCCACTCGCGAAGTGCCACATATCATTTTCTTCTTCAACCTCGCCATCGTCTGGGTATTGCTGTGGATCGAGGCGCGTCGTTATCGCTTTTACGATGCCTTTCGCGCCCGCGTCCGAATGCTCGAAGCGCATTTTCTTGTTCCGATGGTGATGGAAAATCGCGAGATGCTCCACGGTGAATGGAAAAAGCTCGTTTGCGAGGATTTGATCTTGCCCTGCTTTAAGATCAGCAAACTGGAAGCGATAGGACGCCGATTGAAGCGCAATTATGTGTTCATTTTCATTCTTATCCTGATGGCATGGATAATTAAGATATTCTTACATGCCAGCGAGCCGATTAACGATCTGGTCTCGTTTTATCAGGCGCTGCGCATCGGGCATGTTCCGTCCTGGTTCGTGGCTTTGATTGTTGCCAGCACGTTTGTGAGCGTGATTTCCATTACGATTTACGTCAGCAAGAAATCGTCCGGCGAAATTTCAGAGTTCGGCACGCACCGTTCCCTCTGGCGGATTTGAGCTGGCGGGTGGCGAATAGCTAATGGCTGATAGCAAAGAATCGCACTCTCAGGCCGTCGGCCATCAGGCATCGGCCATCAGCTTCGCGCGGCTCTGCGAAATTGTCGCGAAGCTTCGCGCTCCCGGCGGCTGCCCCTGGGATCGCGAGCAAACCCATGAATCACTGTTGCCCACGCTGATCGAAGAGGCATACGAAGTAGCCGGGGCGGTGCGCTCCAAGGATACCGCAAATTTTCGCGAAGAACTCGGCGATCTGCTGCTGTTGATAGTGATGCATGCCCAACTCGCGAGCGAATCCGACCGGTTCGATATCAACGGCGTACTCAAGGATGTAACGGAGAAACTGATCCGGCGTCATCCACATGTCTTCGGCAGTAGCGATGCGCGCGACAGCGGTGCAGTGCTAAAACAGTGGGAATCGATCAAACGCGCTGAAAAAAAACATAAACCCGGCCCTAATGCCAGTGATGCAGCTGGACATTATCTCGATGATTTGCCGCTCGCGTTTCCCGCCCTCATGCGCGCGCAAAAAGCGCAGTCGAAGGTTGCCCGTGTCAATTTCGACTGGACTGAACTGGGCGACGTGGTCGCAAAAGTTGAAGAAGAGATTCAGGAATTAAAACAGGCCATCGCGAAGTGGCATCGGCATCCTGCCGATGCTTCGCGGACTGAAAACGCGTTCCACGAGGTCGAAGACGAAACAGGTGATTTGCTCTTCGCAGCCGTGAATCTCGCACGGAAATGCAAACTCGATGCGGAAAGAGCGTTGCAAGGTGCGACTGACAAATTCGTCGCCCGTTTCAATCAATTAGAGGACGAACTGCAATCGCGCGGCAAAAAGCTGGGCGACGTCGACCTTGCGGAGATGGATGCGGTTTGGGAGAAGATCAAGAAGAATGACGAAGCACAAATGTCGAATGACGAATCAATGACGAAGCCAGAATGACGAACCGGTGTCTTCGACATTGATCATTCATTCGTCATTCGACATTCGTCATTTAGCGTTCATATTTCCCGCCCCGATGAATCTTCTGATCAACCTGTCGTTGGTGTTTTTTGTTCTGGTGGCCCTGCTCATGGTGCTCGTGATCTTGATGCAACGTCCAAAGAGCGAAGGCCTGGGCGCAGCATTTGGCGGGGGGGTCACGGAAAACATTTTCGGCGCGCAAACGACGAACGTTCTTGTGAAGTTCACGACCTGGTTGGCTGGCATTTTCTTCGCACTCACATTTGGGTTGTCGGTTTTGTATGCGCATCGGGGTACGGGTGGGGAGAGCGCGTTCCGGCGTGAGCTGATGAAACAGCAAGCTGCTCCGGCAAGTTCTCCCGCACCAGCCACGGCTCAATCTTCACCCGTTTCTTCTCCACCGAGTTCGCCCATTCAGGCGTCTCCCGCTTCTTCTCCTGCGCCCGCGGCGCAACCAACAGCGACGCCGTAAGGCTGGCGTTTCGCTGAAGCGAACAAAAAAGACGGCTGCCCAGCCGCCTTATTTCACTCGGCGGTTTGAAAGCCGTCGCTGCCTGAGGTCCGCGGCAAAGTTCGCCGAATTGTTACTTCTTCGCCATACGCCTGTAACAATCGGCTTCTAGCCTGCTCCGCGTTCATTTGAACCGCGTCCCCTCAGGCAACCATAACCAACAGAATAAGGAGAAACGAATGTTCACAAGAAAAACCATCTTACGCGCAGCCGGAGCGAGCCTGGCTGTAGTTCTTTCACTGGCGGCACAGCCGCTAAGAGCTCAAGGATCCGATGCCGAGCGGCTGCAAAAGCTCGAACAGGCCGTCAACCAGCTACAAAAACGCAATGCCGAACTTGAACAGGAGGTTTCGGGATTAAAGAAGCGTACCTCTTGGACGCCGGTGGCTGGGGCAGAAGGCAAAACCAAAACGGAAGTCACTTACGATGGAAAGACTTATGTCGAGAAAAGCGTCCCCGTCGAGAAGTCGAGCGCGGACAAGTGGAAATTGTCCACTTCCACCACCGAGATGGAACTCTACGGCGATGTCCGTCTGCGTTACCAATATAACGGAGGCCGGACCGACGACACTCCCGTAGCCCCACCCGGCGCGGGCGTTGCAGGGACACATGATTGGCAGGAGCGCGAGCGCGAGCGATATCGTCTACGCCTGGGTCTTCGTGGAACGCTTCTGGATGATTGGTTCTTCGGCCTTCGATTGGAGACAAGCGCGAACGCACGTTCAACGAACGTGACGTTTGGTGACGATACTTCGAGCGATTCGCCCGGCGGCGGCGGACCATTCGCAAAAGGCAGCGACGCCGTCTATGTCGGCCAGGCGTATGCCGGTTACAAAGGCTTTCCCGGTTTTACATTCACTGCAGGCAGAATGGCGAATCCGCTTCTTAGCACGCGCATGGTGTGGGACCCAGACATCAATCCGGAGGGATTGGCTGAGCAATGGAAACACACCTTCACTATTGGTGGCGGAGAAGTAGCGCCAGTATCCTACAGCAAGGACAGCAAGACCGTTGCACCACCGCCGCCGTCAGAGCCGTTCCTAAAAATCGACGTTTTCGCGAATTTCGCGCAATTCGTTTATGACGATGCGAATCCGGAGAATCCGCTCGGCGCCAGAAAGACGACGACTGCAAACGGTGGAACCCAGCTAGTCCCGAATGCGGATGCGTTCCTGCTTGCGTGGCAGGCAGGAGCGAGATTTAACTTCCCGAAGTCCTTTTACTTCCAACTGGCGCCAACCCTCTACAATTACACCGGCAACGGCGACACGTTTAACGTGCACTATCAGGGTGGTGATCCCCACTTAACGAACGCGGATTCGCTGGCGCAGAACCAAACTGGCATCAACAGCCTATTGGTGTTCGATATGCCAGCGGAATTCGGCTGGAAAATGTGGGGAGTGCCGGGGCGGATATTCGGCGACTTCGCGACCAATTTAGAAGGTGACGACCGCGCTACCGCCGCGGGCCAACCGGGCCAAGGTAGTCAGCGCTACGCGTATACGCTCGGACTCGGCGTCGGCCAATTAAAGAAGAAGAACGATTGGCAGATAGACGTTTGGTATCAACACGCCGAGCAGTTCGCGCTCGATCCGAACCTGATCGATGATGATTGGTTCAATGGTCAATTGAATGTTCACGGCATCGGTATCACAGCGGCATACAACCTGAGTGCCGCTGTCAACCTCACCCTGAACTACGGCCACGGCTGGTGGTACAATCACAATCTCGGCACTGGCGGAAGCAATGTCGCCATCGCAATCAATCCAACGAATCAATACAATTTCTTCACTGCTGACCTGAACGTGAAGTTCTGAGCATTGAACAGCTTGGTTAGGTTACCGAAAGCCCGCCGGGAGAGCCTCCCCCGGCGGGCTTTCCATTATACCGCAATCATAGCCAGCGCATGAAAGCAAAGGCGAAGCGCAAACGAGCCCCTCGCCGAAGATCGCGGGAATCGTCACCGCTGACGATGTTTGAATCTGAACTTCGTACGCTGCAGCGCGATTTGCGCACGATTGCTAAGGCATACATCGCTCGTCTCGAAAATGATCTACTCGTCTGCCTTTCGGCACTAAGGTCGTATGGACCGATCGAACAGGTGTCTCGGGAAATACTGCACGAGATCCGCGATCTGACGATTGTCGTTCGCAATCGCAAACTGAAACCGGAGAAAGGCCGACGCAAAGACTTGCGTAAGATCGACTCTCTGATTGTCGATTTAGTCTCAAGCATCGGACAAAAAAATTGAGTGCGGTTAACGCAAAAAAAGCTGTGGCAGGCTCGCCATCCGCGTTTCGATCACGCTGTTCGGCGCTCGCTTGGGCCATGGGTTTGGTTCACACAAACGTAACAGTAATTCTTTTGCAGCAGCGCCAATTGATTCTTACGCTTGCTCCTGACCGGGAATGCAAGCGTTCACCTTTCCCAGAAGGGATTCAACGCAGATTTTCACGGCTCAACAGCGTTTCTCGTTTGGGAAACCGCCAGAGCAACACCCGTCGCCCAAGCGTTACCGCACCGGCTGGATCTCCGACATGCATCTGGGCACGCGCGGCTGCAATGCCACCGCGCTGCTCGATTTTCTTCGCGAGAACGACTTCGAGACGCTTTACGTTGTGGGTGATCTCATCGATATCTGGTCGCTACGCCGCGGAATTTATTGGCCGCAGCAACATAACGACGTCATCCAAAAAATCCTGCGCAAGGCGCGCAAGGGCACTCGCGTAATTTATATTCCGGGAAATCACGACGAGCTAGTAACCAGCTTCTTCGGTGCTTATGGGAACATCGACATCAAGGAGAACGCCACTCATGTGACGGCCTGTGGAGAACGCATTTTAATCATTCACGGACACGAACTGGATGCCGTGGTGCAAAACGTGAAGTGGCTGGCATTCGCCGGCGACGTTGGCTATCAATTTTTGCTCTCGCTGAATCCGCTCATCAATTTCGTCAGACGACGGTTCGGTCTAGGGTACTGGTCGCTTAGCGCGTATGCCAAGCGGCGGGTGAAAGACGCTGTCAGCTTCATCGGTAAATTCGAAGCTGCTGTCGCGCATTATGCGGAACGCTATCACGTAGATGCCGTTCTATGCGGCCATATCCATAGCCCGGCCATTCGGGAATTTGGCAGGGTCACATATTACAACTGCGGTGATTGGGTGGAGAGTTGCTCGGCGCTTGTTGAGGGCGACGACGGCAGCA
>QHPC01000371.1 GCA_003218915.1 Verrucomicrobiota bacterium | reverse complement strand
GGGGAGCGCAGGCTGCCAGCCTGCAGTTGCCGGCAGCCCTGCCGGCAACATTCTTTGCATACGTCGATTGAAGTTCACGCACAAAACGCCCGGTCTCGGCAAGCTGTCGAAACCTACAGGCCAGCGGGCTGTGCTCCCAGCAATCAGGATTCGATCCGCGGGAATAATGGCACTGGTTTGCCAACCACATGTCCATCCGGCAGTCTCCCCCACTCTGCATCCGCGAGTGAGAGCCGTTCTTCTCTGCCGCTCAATTCCATCTTCCAATTGAGTTGATCGAAAATTCCGTGCGCCGCTCGCGGTAGCACTGGCGAAATCAAAATCGCGATGATGCGAAGCGATTCCGTCAGACCGTAAAGCAGACGATCAAGCGGCTCGTTCTTCTTTTCCTTGGCTAACTTCCAAGGGGCGGAAACCTCGATTTGGAGGTTGCAGAGTTGTGCCAAGTTAACCGCGCGTTCAATCGCGTCATCAACTGAACAATGCTCCAACTCTTGCAGATACTGTTCAACAGTGCTTGCAACCAATTCTCCGAAAGAAGATTCTGGAGGAAACTCTACGCGCTCGAACTTGGTCAATTTACCAGCGCGATAACGGCGGATCATGTTGATCATTCGATTGACCAGGTTTCCTAGTGTGTTTCCAAGGTCGGTGTTGTAACGCTCAATCAAACGTTCCTCGGAAAAGTCTGCATCCTGTCCCGTGGTAATGTCGCTCGTCAAATAATAACGGAGCGCCTCTGCGCCGTACTGATCGGCGAGAATGAATGGATCGATAATGTTCCCAGAGCTTTTACTCATCTTTGCGCCCCCGAGATTCCACCAGCCGTGCACGAGCAATTGGGGCATTTGTTCGTCGGGAAATCCGATGGCGTGCAGCATGATGAGCCAGTAAATGCCGTGCGCGGGAACGAGAATGTCTTTGCCGATGATTTGCAACGCTGGCCAGCAATCGCGAAACTCTTGTGACTGCCGTTCGTAATCGTCGATGCTTGGATCGTAACCGGCGAAGCTGATGTAGTTCGTTAGAGCATCAAACCAGACGTAATTGACGAAATTCTTGTCGAACGGAAGTTCAATCCCCCAATCGAGCCGTGATTTCGGACGCGAAATGCAAAGGTCGCCGCTGAGTTTCTCCACGGCATTTCGCAATTCTGTCTGGCGAAAATGGGGAATGACGGCGTTGCCTCGTTTCTCGAGGTAATCGAGCAACCATTCCTTGTGGTCGCTTAGTTTAAAGTAATAATTTTCTTCCTCGCGAAATTCGATCTGACCCCACTCTGGTCCAAATTCGCCGTCGGGCCCGCGTTCCTTCTCAGTCAGAAATTGTTCCTGACGAACTGAGTAGTAACCCGCTTGTTTGTCCTTGTAGATCCGGCCCGCATCGAACAGGCGCTGCAAGATTCCTTGAACGACTTTCTTGTGACGCTCGCTCGTTGTCTCGGCCCATTCGTCATATTTCACATCAAGCTTTTTCCAAAGATCGACAAACTTCTGCGTGATCTCCTTGACGAATTCAGCCGGAGGAACGCCTGCTTTCGCAGCGGATTGCTGCACCTTCTGGCCGTGCTGGTCGACGCCAGTTAAGAAAAAGACATTGTCACCCTTGAGCCGATGATAGCGCGCAATCACATCGGCCAGCACTTTCTCGTAAGCGTGTCCGATGTGCGGCGGCGAGTTCGTGTAATCGATCGCCGTGGTGATGAAAAATGTCTTCGGCATTTGTGGCACAAACTGCCGGACGAATCGTTGTAGGGCAACCCCGAAGGCTTTCGGGGCTGTCCTACAATCTCTGCGGAGCAGCTGCGTTATGACAACGCGCCTTCTTCTTT
>QHPC01000370.1 GCA_003218915.1 Verrucomicrobiota bacterium | reverse complement strand
CCTGGCGAACCTGATGATTCCAAAACCGCAGAATTGTGATTCCACGACGAGCGAGCAATTCCGACCGTGTTCGATCGTGAATTTGACTCGCACGATAGTTATGCCCGCCACCGTCCAACTCGATCGCCAGCTTTGCGGCAGGACAATAGAAATCCAGTATGTAACAATCCAAAGGATGCTGGCGTCGAAATTTGTAGCCTGCAAAATTTCGGCTCCGCAAATGTCGCCAAAGAATGCGCTCCGCATCGGTTGCCTTCTTGCGTAGCAAGCGAGCGCGGTTCACGAAGAATCATTTTAGTCACCGGCGCTATTTGCGAAAAGGGAGATCGCATCCCCCTCACCTCAATCCTCTCCCCGTAAACGGGGCGAGGCGAAGAAGCCCATCGCGCGCGCTCAAGGCGGCTCTTTCTGAATTCGCCAAAATCGAGAATCGTCTCGGAAGTATTCGGCGGACGAAATCGTTCATAATTTGATCGATCGTAGACGAAGCGCATTCACGATCACCGAAACCGAGCTGAAGCTCATCGCGGCGCCGGCAATCATCGGACTCAGGAGCAAACCAAAGAACGGGTAAAGCACACCGGCGGCAATAGGTACACCCAGTGCGTTGTAGATAAACGCGAAAAATAAATTCTGCCGGATATTTTGCATCACGGCGCGACTGACATGGATCGCTTTGACGATTCCCGTCAGGTCGCCTTTTACAAGCGTGATGCCGGCGCTCTCGATCGCTACGTC
>QHPC01000193.1:6966-9915 GCA_003218915.1 Verrucomicrobiota bacterium | reverse complement strand
CGGGACCTACAAGATGGGAAAGGGAAAAATCGATAACCCAAGTGTCACGTTCATTACCAGCGACGCGGATTGGGTCGCGATGTCGAATGGGAAACTTAAGGGGACGTGGGCCTTTATGACTGGCCGATTGAAGGTTCGCGGCAGTCAAGCCGTGGCGAGAAAACTGAACGAGATCTTTCCTTAGAATTTCGCCTCGATATCAACCTGCACGTAGGGGGCAGGCCTCGTTTTGGCGCTCGCTTCGGCGCGGAAGAACTCAAAGTCGCGCCTGATGGTACAGCCGCCGCCGAGCGTGATCTTAAAGGGTTTAAAGCCGGAGTACCTTACCTGAGCTCCTGCGCGGTCCTCGCTGTATTGAACGACGGCGTTGTGGACTTGCAATTTCCTCTCGGGAGTTATGACATCATCAGTGCGGTAACTTTCGTAAAAGAGATTACCGAGGATACGGAATTCCCAATCGTCAGTCGGATTATAAACCAATGCCGGTTTGGGGAAGACGCCTTCCAGACGAAACTTATCAGTGAACAGCCAGATGATACCACCGCCAGGAGCAACGATCGGATTTGAATAGATACTACCACCGGCGCCGATGACGCCGAAGATTTTATCTTTCTTGAGCGGGAAAGTGACCCACAATTTCCAAGGGATGTCGATTGAATCGCTGGTAATATTACTTTGGAAATAGGGTCCGGGATCGATCTCGATTCCAGCGGCGGCATGATCCTTCACCACATATTCGAGAGCCAATAGAGCGTGAATGGTTTGGAGGTGGTCGGGCAGGCCGTTGTCTGTACCACCAAAGTCGAATCTTTCGTATTCAACGCCTGCCCGGAAATACCACTTCCCAGTGATGAGGAAGCGATGAGCGTAGCTGAAATCGTTGTAGAGTGAATCCCCGTTTCCGAATTTGCCATGGTCATCGAAGAAACTGCTATTGAGCGTGTAGTCCATTTCGTACTCGAACAGCTCGCGTGAGTTTTCGTCCGCTGGACTGGGCGAAGGTTGGGCTTCGAAAGTCGCGGGACCGGCTAGAGCTGATGCAATGCTCGCGAGGAAAAGAAAGACCCAGAGCTTTGGAATAATTCTCATATGGTTAAGGCGACCTGGACATCGACATATCGAATGAGGAACCTGAAAGCGATGTATCGGAGAGGGAATATTTTAGCAAGGACTATTTCCGACGTGTTCGTCCGAGATGTTTATGGCAGGTGTTTTCGTGATTCTCTTTAACGGCAATTTTGCCGTCGGCCTTGCCCTGGTAACGCAGGCTTATTTACGTAATTAATTGACTTGCATCTCATCGGCCATAGACTGGCCCCGCTCCTCTTGTGACAAACGTGCTTTTTCTCCCCCAGAACTTCGTGACGCCGCTCGCGCTCGCCAATCCACTTGGAGGCGCTGATCACGAGCTTGCGACATGGTTTCATGAACGCCTCACGCCGGCGTTTGTGGCCGTGCTGCATGCATTCACCGATTTCGGCTCAGGGGAGTGGATCGGTATTGTTGTGTTTGGATTGGTGTTGTTTTTTGCATGGAAACGATGGTGGCCATCGCTTGTCACGTTCGTTGTTGCTGTTCCCGGCGGCATGCTTTTGAACGAGTGGGTAAAGATTCTTGTGCATCGGCAGCGGCCCTTCGCTGTGGGCCCGTTTGTGGATTGGTCTGGCTACAGTTTTGCCAGCGGCCACACCATCGGCGCCACTCTTCTTTACGGACAGCTCCTCCTTCTTATTCTACCCTGTCTCAAAGCGCGCCATTGGCGACTTCTATCTGTTTTCAGCGCGCTATCGCTGATCGGCCTGGTTGGATTCAGCCGCGTCGCGCTGGGCGCACATTTTCTGACTGATGTGCTCGCGGCTATCTTGTTTGGAATTATTTGGCTGGCCTTGTGCGTGGTTTTGAGTAAGCCGATCCGCCGAGGCAGCCTACGATCTCAGTCTGCGGCTATCCTTTCCGAGTGTGATGGGCTTGTGCTCGTACCGGTGGAGCGCGTCGCACAACGGGATTCGAATCTCTAGATAAAGTCCGTCGGGGCCAAGCGGCCGAATCATCTCCCATAGGCGCGCGTCTTCCAGCGCGCGCCCGAATTGGTCTCGATATGAAAGCGCTCGGCAAGATTCGAGTTACGATCTACCTGCTTGCTTTGGCAGGAGCGGCGTTATTTACCGCTCTTTTGATTCACCAGGGCGTCGGGCAAGTCCTCGACGCGTTTGCCACGGGTGAATGGGGAATTTTGGGAGTCGTTGTTTACCATCTCGTTCCGCTATTTCTCGATGCGCTTGCCTGGTGGGTGCTCTTCCCAAGGCCTGATCGCCTGCCACTGCACCAACTCTTTTGGATGCGTTGGATTGCCGAGTCCATCAGTGCGCTGGTGCCCTCCGCCGCAGTCGGCGGCGACATCGTGCGCGCGCGTTTGGCGGCGATCCATGGCGCCTCGCTTCCCGTCGCCGCGGGTACAGTACTTGTTGATATTACGCTCGGCATTTTTGTGCAGGCGGGATTTACGTTGCTTGGACTTGTGTTGCTGGTCGTAGCAACAGGCAAAAACAGCCTCATTGGCCCGACGCTGATAGGAATCGTCATCGCGCTTTTTGCTTTTGCCGGTTTCTATTTTGTGCAGCGGCTTGGAATGTTTCGCTTTCTCGCCCGAATCATAACCCGCCTGGCCGGGTCGAACGATTGGCAATCGCTCGTGCAGGGTGGTGAGAAGTGGGACCAGGTCATTCGCTCACTTTATGCGCGCCGGCGCGCCGTGTTCGCTTGTTGTGTGTGGACGATAAGTTCGCTTGTTCTTGGCTCAGGAGAAATTTGGCTTGCGCTTTGGTTTCTCGATTTGCCCGATTCATTTCTGAATGCGCTCATTTTGCAAAGCATGGTGCTAACCATTCGCTCGGCGGCATTCGCAGTTCCGGGAGGGTTGGGAGTGCAGGAAGGCGGCTATCTTGTGAT
>QHPC01000193.1:0-6914 GCA_003218915.1 Verrucomicrobiota bacterium | reverse complement strand
CCGTCTCTTGCGGACGCGCGCAGCAGCGACTGCGCGGTAATGGCCTAGGTGGGAAGTCAGGTCCCGAAGTTTCGCCAGCCGCTGCCTTATTTTCGCCGGGTTGGCGAAACTGGTTCGGACGCCCCACCAAATCCAGGCCATGCCGCTCGGAGGCGCCAACTGCCCTGACAATTGAGCGATCACAGGCGTATTATCGTAGGCGTTGAGGAATGCCAGGGTGAGAGGCAGCCATTGTCTTCCAGACGCAGCGGCGATCAAGTCCAGCAGAAAAATCAATAAATCGTCGGCGTGCCGCGATAGCGCCGGCAGAGTTTTATCGTGGACAATTTCAAAATCGATCAGCCGCGCCCGATTACTCTTTTCGTCATAGATCACATTGGCCATACCTGCGTCGCCGTGAGACCACGGACCTCGAAATTGCTTACTCCAGAACTGGTGCGCTCGCCGGAATTCCAATCCGGCTGCTTCCACCATCGGTCGGCTGAGGGTGCGACGATTTAAGTGTTCCCAGAGGCTCTCGCCCGGCAACCGGTCGATGCAGATTGCGTTGTTGCGCAAGCTCGAGGCGCGAAACCGGTCGCCATTGAGCAGTTTGAAACACGCCACTTCCCAGCGTTGCCAGTCTTCCGTTTTGGTCCAGAAACAGATCGGTAAGCCGGCGATACGAAAATATAGGTTGGCCAACTCGCTCAATTGCGCGCCGTATACGTGGCGTCGTTTAATCACCACCTGCCGGCCGCGTCGGATTGTTTCCGAGATCGAATTGATCCTTAGAGAATCGACGAATCTCGCTGCGGCACTGCTTAGAGCTTCAGGCATGAGTGGCTCTGCCGGGCTGGTCCCATTATCCCCCATTGGCATTGGTGATTTGTTATTCGATCCTATGGCGCTTCGCGGCTGTGTAAACCTGTCTGGTTGAGATGAGTTGAAAGCTTAAAAAGTCAAAAAGTTAAACGGTTAGAAAGTTAGAAAAGGAGCCGCGCTAGCCAGAGGGACCTTTTGACGTTTTAACGTTTTGGCTTTTCAACTTTTGCTTTGCCATCCAGCGTGATGGTGTCACCCGGGTGCATCACGCGCAGTCGCGTTTTGACTTTGCGCTTCTTCAGTTCGCGTTCGAACACTTCGGGCGTCCCTGTCAGCAGCGGAAACGTTCCGTAATGCATTGGAATTACCGTCCTCGGAGCGACCAGCTTCACCGCTTCTGCCGCCCGAGGCGGTCCCATCGTAAAATGATCGCCAATACAAACCAGCATGGCGTCGATCTTATGAAGTCGTTTCACGAGCGCCATATCGGAGAACAAATCTGTGTCGCCCGTGTGATAGATCCTAGGACCGTTGCCCAGCGAGATGATCAGCCCCGTCGGATTGCCGGCATAAACAGGCGGTGCATTTTCCTTTTCAATGGACGAACCGTGCCATGCTGGGACGAACTGCACTTTTACTTCGCCATCAAGCAAGGAAAGCTGACCGCCTAGATGGCCGGTTGTTTCATTTCCGGCCTGTGCTTCCGGGTAACCTAGCACTGAAACAATCGCCGCGTTGAGATCAAAGTTCGAAACCAAACTCGCACCAGTGCGCTTTCCGATCTCCACTGTATTGCCGACGTGATCGCCATGCCCATGCGTCAGGAAAATAAGATCAACATGATCGAGGCTGGCGAGCTCGTCCTTGCCGCTTGTGAATGCCGGATTCGTTATCCAGGGATCGATCAGCAAAATCTTTCCCGTAGGCGTTTTGATTTTGAAAGCGGCGTGCCCATACCAGGTTAATTGAGTTTCCATGCTAATGAGGAAATCGAAAAGCATTCACTCGGCAAGCGTAACGACCTCCGGCCGATGATTGCGCTGCGGCCTGGGCTCTGCAGGGGTAACCCCATTCCTAAACTCGACGGCTTAAAGCCGTCGAGTTTTGCCCTGCCGCTTGAACAGATCCCAGCTCGCTGGGCGGTCGAGCGGGAGCCGCCGCGATTTGCGCCGCGTCACCGTTTTTCGAGCACGTCGGCCGCGGGGGCGATCCAACGCTGAACTTTTGGCGCGCGGAAGCGTTTCGCTGAGTTGTACGATGCCAACCAACTTCGGATACATAAGGTTATCTCGATTAGCTCGATAAAAACGGTGATACCCGTCCGACCAGCTAGTGAGAAGACCAACCGCACTGAGCTTCCGCAGTTCATCCTGAACGGTGTGAAGAGTGAACCCGCTCGCGTTCATCAGTTCGCGCACGTAGTGCTGCTTCGGCGGGGTAGTGAAGAACAATCGCAGGAGCTTGGCCCGCACCTCCGGAAATAAGACATCCAATGTCGCGCGCTCAGATTTCGACATGCTGCTAATTCAAGCTCGACGGCTTTAAGCCGTCGAGTTTGAAATTGGGGGAAGAGGTCCCCGGAGTCGCATTGAAATCCGCGATTTCGTTGATGAACTTGACGGCTTAAAGCCGTCGAGTTCTTACGCGCGTCTCCCGTTCGCGTGATACTGGCACCGACATCTGGACGGCTTCAGAGAAACGGAAGCGGAACCACTTCGACTCGAATTGTTCTGACCGGTTTCGAGTCGAAGTGGTTCCGCGAACGCATCAAGTCCGCCCGCCGTACGGCGGGACGGACTCGCTGCGGCGAGCCTGGTGTTGGCGCTGGTGAAGCCGCGTTTCACGTATCCGAGGGCAATTTCTTGTCGTTTGCTGCGCGTGGCGCTTGTGATCCAGCCAACTTCCTTCCCCGGCGCTGAAGGAGCGGCAAGTTTCATGCCCGACTGAAGAGGGAGATCGTCCAGCGAAATCAGGCCGCATAATCGCTTGTTCGTCTGGCCCGACATCTTTATTCGCGAGATGACTTCCTGGCCAATGTAACAACCTTTTTGATAGTCGATCGCCCGTTGTTCCAAGTTGGCTTCGATTGGAATAATGTCGTTTGTCAACTCGCGACCCCAGCGCGGAATTCCTTGCTCGATTCGCATCACCTCAGCCGCGTCGGAATCGCAAAGGGCCGATCGCGAGGATAACTCCTGTAACCAGACATGATGCTGCGCAGCATGGCCCCATATGTCCCATCCCGGTTCAGCAAAACGGCGCACAGAGACGATCCGCTCATGCTCCAGAGCGGGGGACTGTTGTGACAGCACGTGAAAAAGCGAAAATTGATCAGTGACGTCCTCAATCTGCACGTCGTCGGCGATCACGTAGCGCTCCAGCCGGACCTTTAGCGCTTCTCGAAGATCGGCCGCTGCGTCGACCAAAAAGGAGTCTCCCGATGCGGAAATGTAAATGTGCGCATCCGTTTTGCCTTTGGCATTCAGAATGCACGCTTCGATCGCGGACGTTTCACTCGCCTTGCGCAGATCGTTCGTGATTTGCCCGTTGAGAAACCGAAGCCGGTCCGCGCCGGTGATACGAAATTTTGCGCGCCCGGAAAGGTCGAAAAAGATGGTATTATGCATCGCAAGTCACTTTATGCATAAAGCTCGGACAAAAAAATCTCGCGCGTTTCTGCCGCCTCTCCCCTTGCAGTAAGGGGAGAGGATTGAGGTGAGGGGTCCGAAACATTAAAAAACTCAAAGCCGCAAACCCTCACCCTACCCTCTCCCTTGGGAAGGGAGAGGCGATTGCACAAATGCAGGTGACAAAGGCGCTAGATGCACGATTGCAGCTTGGCTGCTTTGGAATGACCGCGTCATTCCTTCCCGGATGATAGCCTACTGAGCAGCTGCTTGAAAAAACCGGGACGCAATCGTGTTGTTTCGTTACTGGCTCCGCTGCTTGCCACACTGGTCAATGGCGCAGGCGACACTTCTGGACCCGCGTCTTGCCGGCTCTGGGTTTTCGTTTCGGCCGAGCTCGCGATCGACTCGCCGGCGCCGGTTTGTTCTTCCGGTTCCTCCAGTTGCAACTCTTCACCGGCAACTGGCGCAGCCTCGTGTAAATATTTTCGTGCCACTACCGAGTAATCGTCGTCTCCATGGCCCCAGTGCATTTGCTCGAGCAATTGATCGCGAGCCGCGGCGGTCACACCCAGATCGAGATAGTTCGACAGACCGATCTGATTAGCGATCTGCATATCTTTCAACATGTGTTTGACAGAAAAGTGGGGCTCAAAATCGCGGCTGAGCATTTTAGGCAGTTTCATCGCAAGCGTTGTAGAGTGGCTGGCGTTACTGCGCATTGCCTCGAGGAACTTTTCCAACGGCAAGCCCAAAGCTTGAACAAGTGCGAGCGCTTCCGCAGCTGCCTGGATGCTTGCAGCCGTGACCATGTTGGTTGCCACCTTGATGGCGCTCGCCTGGCCAATTGTCGGTCCGATCTCGATGATTTCTTTGCTGCTGGCTTCGAGGATCGGACGCGCGTCGCGCAGCGCCGCATCGTTCCCGCACACATAAAAAACGAGCTCACCTTTTTCAGCTGCGGTTTTGCTCCCTGTAAATGGCGCCTCGACAAACCGCGCCCTGCGACGTTCGACAATCTCAGCGGCGGCGCGCATTGAATCCGGAGCAACCGTCGAATGCGCAAGGACGAGATGGCGCGGCGTAAGTCTTTCACCTAGCTGTTGGGCGGTTTGCAGCAAAGCGTCATCATCGGAAACAAATATCTGAATATAATTGCAAATCTCAGCTACCTCCCCGGGCGACCCGACAAAATTCGGAACGGAACGCGGCGACCGGTTCCAAACATAAACTGGAAACCCTTTCCGGCGCAGGTTCCCGGACACGCCGCGACCGATAATCCCAAGCCCGATCACACCGATGTTTTTGCGCGTTGCATGGGACATAGGCTTCAGGCGCTCCATTGAGGCAGCAACTCATCATCAAATTGCCGGCAAAACCCACGTGAGGCAATGCAGAAATTGGGATCCCGACGGATGCCCACGTGACTCGTTGAAGCGTTAAACCGCGGTTCCGTTTTCTGTCATTCTGAGCAAAGCGAAGAATCTCTGGTCATCTTGGAGTCTGCCGCAAGCCGGCGGCCAGAGATGTTTCGCTCCGCTCAACATGACAAAGGGAAGAACGCTTCAACGATTTAACGGTTCAACGCTTCAACGTCCTCATTTGAGCGCGACTTCAGACAGGTAATACAAGGCGACTGATCCAACGATCTGCAGACTCCGCGCACTAATTTTATCAATTGTATCCCCGGCGGTGTGCCACCAGGGATAATCGAAATCAATCACGTCGATTGTCGGAATGCCGATAGCGTTTAGTGGTGAGTGGTCGTCGATCATCTCCCGGTCAAGGTACGTGAAATAACTTCGCAGCTTGAGCGCTTCGGCTGCAGCAAAAATATCTCGCGCCATTTCGGAAGGCGAATCCGCGGGAAGCGTGACATCGAGCGAGCGATCGCCAACCATGTCGAACAAGATCCCGCCGTGGAATTGTCTGCCCTCTCCGAGGTGCTTGGCAAAATAGCGGCTTCCGTACAATCCATCCGTCTCCGAAAAATGATCGTATGCTTCTTCGCCATCAAAAAACACCAGCTCGACCTTCGCAGCCAAATTCGGATGCCGCCCGATTACTCGCGCTAATTCCAACAGGAGCCCTGTGCTTGAGCCACCATCGTTAGCTCCGACGAATTTTATGGCGTCGAAAGTTTTCGTGTCGTAATGCGAGCACAACAAAAACAAAGGCGCCGCGTTCTCTTGGCCCGGAAATTGGGCAATCAAATTCACGAACTGGACCTTGCCCCGCGGCGTGTCGTCGGTGAACGCCTGTCGGGTTACATGCCAGCCGGAGCGGCGGAGCTGGTCCTCGATGTAACGCCTGGATTTCTCGATGGCCTCAGATCCAGACGGGCGCGGCCCGAAGTCGACCAATTGTTGAACGTGAGCCAAGGCTTTGTCACCGGAGATCTCCTCCCAAATTTTCGATGCGTCCGCCTTTGCAATCGAAGTCGCGAGCAAGAAAAGTAGAACCTGTGTTGCAAGCGCAATCGCCGTCCGAATGTTCATCGCTTGGATTCTTCGAAGGTGCTAACGCGAAAAACTCCACGCCCAACGCTTAACTAGAACGTCATCCTGAGCGGAGCGAAGGACCTCCCAATCGCAGTCAAGATCACGCATAGTACATTGTGTAACACAAGATCGAGCGTGAGGTCCCTCACTTCGTTCGGGATGACCGCGCATTGAACATTTCCTTGTCATGATATTTGGAAAAGAACACGAAGCATAGAATTTCCCCTCTCCCAGTCATCACTTAAAAGCTTCAGCGTTTCGCTATGGTAGTTCTAACCTCAACGCCCAACGCTCCGCTCTCAATTCAGGCAGTTGGACCTTCGGCGTTCAGCGTTGAGCGTTGGACGTCTTCTTATCAACGCAAACGAACGGAGTCACGTTTCAGCTGGCGGCAGCCTAAGAGCAGTTACAATCCGCTGAAGATCGTCGTTCCCGTAGTAATCGATTTCAATTCGGCCTCGTTTGTCTCCATGATGGATGGTGACATGTGTAGCGAGGTGTTCTTGCAGGCGGTTCTGTAAATCTTCCACCGATGATGGCGTGACGCTTGGCTCAGCTCCAGCGCGTCGAGACTTTCGTCGTGAACGGCCGATCCCAAGCAGGCGGGCAACCAGCCGTTCCGTGCCACGCACGGTGGCGTTGCGACGCAAAACAGTTTCCGCAGCCAGGAGCTGTTCCTCAGGCGCTTTTAACGCCAAAAGCACTTTCGCATGACCCACCGAAAGCAAATCCTGAGCAAGCCAGACTTTCACCTGCTGGTGAAGATCCAAAAGTCGCAGCGCGTTTGCCACCGCGGCACGGCTCCGCCCTACTTTGAGTGAGATGTCTTCCTGCCGCATTCCAAATTCATTCGCTAACCTTGCGTAGCCTTGGGCCTCTTCGATTGGATTCAGATCAGCGCGTTGCAGGTTTTCGATCAACGACAGTTCGAGGACTTCCAGGTCGTTGGCTCTTCGAACTATGGCGGGAACCTCGGTAAGGC
>QHPC01000192.1 GCA_003218915.1 Verrucomicrobiota bacterium | reverse complement strand
CTCCAACTGCCACGGGGATAGGACCTCGATCAAACGGATAACGAGGAATCGGAGCTGCAAGTTCCAAATCCCAAGCTCCAGATCCCAAACAAACGATCAAATCTCAAGTTCCAAAATGGAGGACGACGCTAAACCACGCGATCTAGAGGAACGAACGTTCGAGTTTGCGCAATCAGTGCGGACATTTGTTAAACCGTTGCCACGAACAGTAAGCAACATTGAAGATGCCCGACAATTGGTGCGAGCATCGGGCTCCGTCGCGGCAAATTGGATCGAAGCTGATGAAGCTCTAAGCAAGAAGGATTTTCTCATGCGCGTGAAAATCTGCCGCAAGGAAGCGAAAGAGAGTCGTCTGTTTTTGCGATTAGTCGATGCGGGTTTGTCTAAAACCAATGCTGCCGCATGCGAGACCTTATCCGCCGAGGCACGCGAACTGACCCTGATTTTTTCATCAATCATTTCGAAAAACGGATGATGGGCGCCGTCCTTTTTGGATTTTGGCGATTGAAATTTTGCCTGGGACTTGGGAATTGGGATTTGGAGCTTCTGGAACTTCCCGGGTACGAGGACTCTAGGCAAATTGTGAGGTTGCTCAAAGTTCCACGGAATTGACTTGGACCAGTTCAACTTTAGGTTGGGATTGCGCTCGCTCGCGCTTTCCGAACTGTGAAAAGCGTCCTCTTTGTTTGTACAGGTAATATCTGCCGCAGCCCGATTGCGGAAGGGTTTTTTCGCCGTCTGCTGGGGAACCAAAAGGACATCGAGGTTATTTCGGCTGGGGTACACGCGGTGCGCGGCCAACCGCCAAGTCTTTATGCAGTTGAAGTTTGCGCAGAAGCAGGCGTGGACATTAGCAATCTGCGCAGTCAGCCTCTAACGGCAGCGCTGGTCAATCGAGCGACACACATTTTTTCCATGACCGGCGCGCACCTTGAAACAATCCAAACATTGTTTCCTCAAGGCGCTGAAAAATCGTTCTTGCTTCGCGAATTTGAAGAACCGGGCACTACCGTATGGCGCGACGTGCCCGACCCAATCGGTCTTGGTCGCGAAGTGTACGAACAGTGCGCTCGCATCATCAAAAACGCCTTGCCAAGCGTGCTCGCATTTGTCGAACAGGGTGAACTGGTGCGGCCTGGTGCGATGCGCGCACGCGAGCTATCGTCTCATCCGATGGACCATCTTCCTCACCGCGTCGAGACGGGATTGACCGGTTCGAAACCTCAGCCCCGTTACGGTGACGCTTTGCGCAGAGTCGATCCGGAAATCTTCGATGCCGTCATGGCCGAGGAAAAACGTCAGCGCGAAAACATCGAATTGATTGCGTCGGAAAATTTCACCAGCCGCGCAGTCATGGAAGCCCAGGGTAGTGTGCTGACGAACAAATACGCCGAAGGCTATCCACGAAAGCGCTGGTACGGCGGCTGCGAGAATGTCGACATTGCCGAGCAACTGGCCATTGATCGCGCAAAACGGCTGTTTGGCTGCGAGCACGTGAATGTGCAGCCGCACAGCGGCGCGCAAGCGAACATGGCGGTTTATTTCGCCATGCTCAAACCGGGTGACAAGATTCTGGCGATGAACCTGGCGCACGGCGGGCACCTGACGCACGGGCATCCCGCGAATTTCTCCGGTAAATTTTACGCCGTCTCGCAGTACGGCGTCAGCGAGAAGACCGAGCAAATCGATTACGACGCGTTGCAAAAACAAGCCGAAGAAGTCCGCCCGGCGATGATCACCGCCGGCGCGTCGGCCTATCCGCGTATCATCGATTTTCCGCGCCTGCGTCAAATCGCGGATTCGGTTGGCGCGGTTTTGTTCATCGACATGGCGCACATCGCAGGTTTGGTAGCAGGTGGTCAGCATCCCAGTCCGATCCCGCACGCGCAATTTGTCACCACCACCACGCACAAGAGTCTGCGCGGACCGCGCGGCGGCATCGTCATGTGCGAAGAGAAATTCGCAAAGCAGCTCGATGCGACCGTTTTCCCCGGCGTGCAGGGCGGGCCGCTCATGCACGTGATCGCAGCGAAAGCCGTTTGCTTTCATGAAGCGCTTCATCCGCAGTTCCGCGAATATCAGCGGCAGGTTGTACTCAACGCCAAAGCGCTTGCCGCCGGCCTGGCCAAACATGGTTATCGCATCGTCTCCGGCGGCACCGATAATCATTTGATGCTCGTCGATCTTCGCCCAAAGGAAATTAACGGCAAAGAAGCACAGGAAGTTCTCGACAGAGCCGGCATCACCGTTAACAAAAACGGCATCCCATTCGATACCTATCCAATCTTCAAACCGGGTGGTATCCGAGTCGGCACGCCTGCTGTCACAACACGCGGCATGAAAGAAGAGGAAATGTTGGAAATCGCGGATCTGGTCGCTGAGAGGAATCCCGTTGCATTACTCTATGATGACGCCGGGGGATCCTTCGACTCCGCTTTGCTACGCTCAGGATGACGATGGTATTGTGGCGCAAAATTTTCGCTCTACCTAAGCGGCGAAAATCTGCGTAGCTTGCCGTTATCGATGAACCGACCTGCCGACCAACCGGAACCAAATCCCCTACGCGAAGGTTTGTCTGCGCGCGCCGTACCGCAGCCATGCGCGATTGTGATCTTCGGAGCCACCGGCGATCTCACCCATCGCAAACTGGTCCCTGCATTGTATAACCTCGCCGCCGATGGCGAGCTGCCGCCGGCCGTGACGATTGTCGGTTTTGCCCGCCGGCCAAAAACTGATGACGAATTCCGGCACGATCTCGAAGAATCCACGCGCAATTTTTCGCGACAGCCGGTGCGCGAAGAAATTTGGAAAAATTTCGCGGACTCGATCTTTTACCACCAGAGCGAGTTCGAGGACGAAGCTGGTTACAAAGCGTTGGCCAAACGGCTTGATGAAATCGATAAAAACCACGGCACCCGCGGCAACCGCCTCTTTTATTTTGCCGCTTCTCCCGATCAATTTGAGCCGATTCTCAAGCATCTGAAAGCCGCTGGGTTGAACGAAACCTGTGAAGGAAGCTGGGCTCGAGTAATCGTGGAAAAACCTTTCGGGACCGACCTCGCCTCAGCGCGAGAGCTCAATCGCGTCATCCGCAATTCCTTTAGTGAAGAACAGACATACCGGATCGACCACTTTCTCGGCAAGGAAACGGCGCAGAACATCCTTGTGCTGCGCTTCGCAAACGCGATCTTCGCGCCGCTTTGGAACACGCACTACGTCGATCAAGTCCAGATCACGGCGGCGGAAACGCTCGGGGTCGAGAATCGTGCCGGATATTACGAACATGCAGGTGCGCTGCGCGATATGGTTCAAAATCATCTGCTGCAACTTCTCTGCCTTGTTGCGATGGAACCGCCTACGGACCTCAGCGCAGACAGTATTCGCGATGAAAAGGTCAAGGTTGTGCGATCGCTGCGTCATTGGTCCCGCAACGAAATCGCCGCCAATGTGGTGCGTGCTCAATACGCTAAAGGCGCGATTAACGGTGAGCCAGTCGTCGGTTATCGGCAGGAAAAAAATGTTAATCCGGATTCGCAAACCGAAACGTTCGTAGCATTACGGCTCTTTATCGATAACTGGCGCTGGGCGGACGTGCCGATTTATCTGCGCGTCGGAAAACGACTCCCCAAGTCGGCCACGGAGATTTCCATTCATTTCAAAAAAGCGCCGGCAGTTCTATTTAACAGGGATTTGCGCGCTCTGAACGTGCTTGTTATCCGGATTCAACCGGATGAGGGAATCTCGTTAACGATTCACGCCAAGGTGCCCGGCACCAGCTTTCGCATCGAGCCGGTAAAGATGGATTTTCACTACGGAACGTCTTTCGGAAAAGCGAGTCCTGAAGCGTACGAACGTTTGCTCCTCGATGCGATGAGCGGTGATGCCACGCTCTTTGCCCGCCGCGACGAAGTCGAGCAAGCATGGGCTTTCATCGATCCCATCGAAGAAGCGTGGCACGCGAAGAAGGATGTGCCGGAACTGTTCTTTTATCCTGCCGGATCGTGGGGACCCGAAGCAGCGGATGATTTACTCGCTCGTGATGGTCGGGCTTGGAGGAGATTATGAGTGCGACCAATGCTCAGGGTAGCGCACGCGTCTCGCGTGGCTTCGGCGTCGCGCCGAAACAATCTTTCCTTGGAGCAAGCCATCCATTCGTTATTGTTTACACAACAAAAGTTCGCGATGGCGAGAACGCCATCGCCAGCACGCGAGACGCGTGCGCTACCCAGTATGCCCGCGATCGCTGAAACGTACTCGTTAGGCCTTTCGGTCGAAGTCAGCAGGATCGATCAGGAGCTGAAAAAACTTTGGCAGGAAAGCCAAGGCTCAGCCACGCGTGCATCACTGGTCAACCTTGCCGTGTACAGCGAGGACTCTGGCTCTCTAAACAAGAACACGCAGTTGATGGCTAAGATCACTGAGAACCACGCCTGTCGCGCCATTGTCATCGAAGCCGATTGCAATTCAAAAGAAAATCGCGTGGAAGCCTGGATCAGTGCCCACTGTCACGTCAGCAGCGTGGGGAGCAAGCAGGTTTGTTCGGAACAAATTTCATTTCTGCTCAAAGGCAGTTGTACAACTTTACTGCCAAGCATAGTTTTTTCGCATCTGGATTCCGATTTGCCATTCTATCTCTGGTGGCAGGAGGAGTTCCGTGAGCCAATGGACCCACAGCTTTGGACATGGGTCGATCGAGTCATCTATGACAGTCAAGGCTGGAGAGATTTTCGTGCACAAATGCGCTTGTTAGAATCCGCGGAACAGGAAGCCAAGCAGCGCATTGTGCTTTGCGACTTGAATTGGACTCGCTTGGATGGTGTCCGCTTCGCGCTGGCGCAATTCTTCGATCATCCTGCCTCGCATCACAATCTTGCCAAGATCAACAAGTTGAGAATCGATTTTGCGCCCGGCTATCGATCGACGGCTGTCCTCTTTGCCGGGTGGCTTGCGGCGCAGTTGGACTGGCACGGTGAGAAAACCAGTGTGCTAAACAAGCTTTCATTCGTTATTCCCTCTGGCTCCAAGATCGACATCGAACTACGCGAACGACCGGGAGAGCCGATCGGTGAAGTGGCAATGGCAACGCCCGACGTGGAATTTCTGGTCGCTCACGCCAAGTGCGGAGACCTTTTGGAGGTTTCACGCGGAAAGCCGGGCGAAAAGCGCATGCCACAGTTGATGCCCGCAGGAAAAAACGATCCAGTCAGTCTGATGAGCGAAGAACTGATGCGCGGCGGACCGCATCACGTGTACCTGCACGCGGTCAATCGCGTCCGCGATTTACTGTAGCGCACAACTCGCGCACGTTCTTTTCAATTGAAAACAACCTTTGCGCCCGCTCATAGCCCGCGTGACCAAGTCTTTGCCCTAACGACCGGTCGTTAGTTACTTTTTCAATCGCTCCAACGAGCGCTACTACATCGTGCGGTTCCACGAGAACACCTGTTTCGTTATCAATGACCATCTCCGGAATCCCACCGATCCTGGTTGAAACAATCGGTAAGCCGGTTGCCATCGCTTCCATGATGACGGTAGGCAAATTGTCCATGCCGCCCTCAGCCTCGGGTACGCTTGGCAACACGAACACGCTCGCACCAGCGAGACGTTCCCTTAGTTTATGTTGCGGCTTTGCGCCAGGTAACTGAACAAGCTCCTTCAGCCCTAACTCCTCGATCTGTCCGCGTAACTGGTTCTCGAGCGGACCCTCGCCGAAGATCTCACATCGAAACGATCTTCCATGTTCAACAAGCAGCGCGCAGGCACGAATCAAATTGGCGAAGCCTTTTTTGGCGATCAAACGGCCAATCGCAACTATCAATGGCGGATCAGACGAAAGATTCGCGTGTCCGAATTCAGCCAGATTCAAGCCATTATAGATGCGATGGACTTGATCGGCGCGTTCCGGGAAGCGTTCTCGCAAGAACTTTTCCGAGTAATCGGTTTCAGTAATAATCACGCGCGCTGCGCTGACAAGTTTGTCCAGGCCGATCTCGAAATTCCTTGGCGCAAAAATGTCGTTGGCATGCGCGGTAAAGCTGAAAGTGATTGGAAAAAATTTGGCGACCCAGAAAGCGGTGCGCGCCGCCATCCCTGCGAAATGCGCATGAACGTGGCTGATCCCCGCCTCTTGCAGACGCAACCCGACATAAGCTGCTTGATAAAGACGAAGAAAATCGGTGCGCCGGCCCCACTCATCGAGAGCAGCAATGATTTGTGGAGTGAGTCTTCTCTTTTTCGAAGCCCGCTGAACTTCTTCCAGCAGTTCCTTCTCCTGAGGCAGATAATGCACCTGCGTTACGATGCGCGCGTCCCAATCCTGCGCTGGTTCGTCTTTCGGATTCCGGATCGAGAAAATTGGCGGCGCAACGCCTTGTCGATAAAGCTCCGCAACCTCGCGATAACAAAATGTTTGTCCAAATGAGGGAAACCGCTCAAAGAGATAAGCGAAGAGCGCCATTAATCAGAATAACTCGGCAAACAGCAACTACTCACTTTCGCGTCTTACCGGAATCGGTTTCCCAGACTCATCGACAGCGACAAATGTAAAGACACCATGTGTGACGCGGCGCTCCTCGCCGGTCATGTAACGCGTTACCCACACCTCTACCGGAATTGTCATCGATGTTCGTCCGATTCGCTCCACTCGTGCGTAACACCGGACCGTGTCCCCTACCCGTACCGGTTCTAGAAACGACATTCCCTCCATCGCGACAGTAACAACGCGCGCTTTTGCGGTTTTCGCCGCAAGGATTCCGCTGCCCAAGTCCATTTGTGAGGTTACCCATCCACCGAAAATGTCGCCATTCGGGTTGGTGTCCGTAGGCATCGCAATTGTTTGAATAACCAGTTCGCCTCTGGGTTGCTCGGGCATAAACATAATCTAGTCCGTCATTCCGAGCGAAGTCGAGGAATCCCGGTTAACAACTTGTGGTCCTGCCACGGGGTCCTTCGACTCCGCTTCGCTTCGCTCAGGATGACAACGATTACAGGATCAACATACAATCGCCGTAGCTGTAAAAACCGTAACGTTCGCGAATCGCCTCGCCATAAGCTCTGAGCAAAAACTCACGACCGGCAAACGCGCTTACCAGCATAAGCAGAGTTGAGCGCGGCAAATGAAAATTCGTCAGCAGAACGTCGACGGCCCGAAATCGATATGGCGGATAAATGAAAATATCTGTCGAACCTTCCTGAGCGATCAGATTTCCATCTTTTCGCGTAGCTGATTCCAGTACACGTACGACGGTTGTACCCACAGCGATAATCCGCGTGGCTTCATTGATTCTGGCGGCAGAAAAGGACGAGAGGGAAAAACGCTCAGCATGCATGCGATGCTCAACAATATTCTCTGAGCGCACAGGCAGAAAGGTGCCAGTCCCTACGTGCAACGTCACAAATGTGTGCGGGATCTGTCTCAAAATCTCCGGAGTAAAGTGAAGGCCCGCGGTCGGCGCTGCCAGCGCACCAGGTGTATGCGCAAAAACAGTTTGATACCGCGCCGCATCCTCGGCGTCGCTTTCGCGTCGGATGTAAGGAGGCAACGGTATCGATCCACCCGAATAGAGATCTATATCTTCGCCTAACACCACGATGCGCTCGCCTTCTGCAGTGATTTCCTCGACGCGCAACGCTACCCCCTCGATCATTGTGGTAGCGCCTACCCGCATTTTGCGACCCGGACTGACGAGGCATTTCCATCGCAGAGGGCCAAGGCGTTCAAGAAACAAGAACTCAACAGCGCCGTCGTCGGAGAACCGCCGCGCCGACAGCACTTGGGTATCGTTCAAAACAACGAGATCGCCTGGCCGCAAGAATGTTTTCAGATCGTGGAATTGTCGATGCACGATTGTCTCTGTGTCGCGGTACAGCACCATCATTCGAGAATCGTCGCGGCGCTCTGCTGGCCGCTGCGCGATTAATCCGTGTGGCAAATCATAATCGTAATCGCTTAGTAGCGCGCTCATCCGGTGACTTGAAGTTACTGTAGCGCCCGAACCTTTGCACAAAGTGGAACGTCTGCTTTGGCTGGCTGTACACTTTCGCTTTTGTCGAAGGAGGCGCATATTTCCTAAGATGGACTCGACGAACCGCGATGCGGTCAACGAACTGCTTCAGACCTATGGCGAAACCGGGGGCATCAACTACCTCGACGCTGCTGCCACACTCCCCTCGCGCCTGGCGATCGAGGCAGCGTGTGCTGAATTGATGAGCCTGATGTTTCCGGGCTTTCGCAGCGAGGCGCTGGTCAGCTCGGAAGATCTGGCCGATATCACTCGCACTCGCATAAGAAATCTGCACGCTCGATTGAAAACAGAAATTTGCAGAAGCCTTGGCAAAATTCCTCCGGACGAAACAACTGAAGCGAAAGCGGAAGAGGTCTTGTCTGTATTTTTAAAGGAACTTCCCTTGGTGCGGCGGGTTCTTTGGACGGACATCGATGCAGCCTACGAAGGCGACCCGGCTGCGATGAGTTATGAAGAAATTATTTTGGCATATCCCTCGCTAGAGGCCATCGCCATTCATCGAATGGCGCACCTGCTTTATAACAAGGTACCTCTGATTCCACGCATTATGACCGAATGGGCTCACAGCCGTACCGGGATCGACATTCACCCCGGGGCAGAAATCGGCTCGCATTTTTTTATCGATCACGGCACCGGCGTAGTCATCGGCGAATCGACGAAGATCGGCGCGCGCGTTAAGCTTTATCACGCGGTCACGCTCGGCGCGCGCAGCTTTCAGAAGGACGAGCACGGCAAAATCAAAAAAGGCGGAAAACGCCACCCAACCGTCGAAGATGACGTGACGATTTACCCGGGCTCGACGATTCTGGGCGGCGAAACGGTCATTGGCGCAAGATCGACAATCGGTGGCAATGTGTTCCTGGTCCAAAGCGTGCCGCCGGACTCGCTGGTGTACTACGAAGAGAAACAATTGCGCATTGTGCCAAAGCGAAAGCGCAAACCGGCTACAACCCGCGATGAATTTCGGGAATGAATACGCGCCA
>QHPC01000191.1 GCA_003218915.1 Verrucomicrobiota bacterium | reverse complement strand
ATTTCTGGCGCAAAGATGTCGAATCCCTCGTAGCCGAGACTTCGTCCGCTCGCGACCTCCACAATCGGGAGCAGCAGCACTGCATTGATACCAAGGGCAGCGAGGTAATCAACCTTGCCCAGCACATCCAAGAATTTGGCCACTCGGCTGGGGCGATTGGGGCCGTTGAAGACGCCCACATGGAGCTGGTAGATGATAAGGTCGTTGAAGTCGGGGGGCCGGAATCCGTCGTCATGCCATGTCCAAGACCGCGGATCTCGGAGCACACAATTACAGAACGGATAGCTCGGATTGCGCGTGAGCTCGCGCGCATAGGGATCGCGCTTGTAGCCGGTGGTCCCGTCGCCTGTGACATGAAACTTGTATTCCTGCCCTTCTTTCGCTCCGGCGACGAAGCCAAACCAGTATGCCCCATCCTGATGCAACCTCCCATCATCGGTTGCGCTCCATCCGTTGAAGTCGCCGTGAATGGCTACTTGCTTTGCCCGCGGCGCCCAGCAACGAAAGGTGGCGCCGGACCGGTCAGGCGCGATGTTGGCACCCATGGGAACGGTGCTTGGGTTGATGGTGGGTTGGGTCGGCATGGTCAGCCTGAGTTCGTCGGTTGCGCTTCTGCGCGCATGAGACTTTGGCGCTGGGCGTTCAATCGTAACCGCCGAACATGAAGAGATGAATATCCTCATCGGTCGCATTCATCAGACCGTGGAGATTACCTCCTTTCAACAAAGCGAAGTGGCCGGAGCGCAGCGTGCGAATTTCGAGCGAACGCTCGCGATCGGGCATTTGGCACCAGTCGCCGACAACCATGAAGGCCCGGCCTTCGAGCATCAAAAAAACTTCTTGATTGTCGCGGTGGCGATGCAGACCAATCCCGCAGTCCGGTCTGAGAATGTGCAGATCCATGTAATCGACGGCCATGAATGGTTCGTCGCCGTTTCCGTGGTTCTTCGAACCGAAAGCACTGAAATTCCATGGAAACAGTTGACGCCCGAGCTCAGTGCGGCCGGCATAACGGCCGTAATTCGACATCAGATTGCGATACTCGAGAAAGCCGATGCCTCCGTGAGGATTTGGACTGATGCCGACGCCGAGAAAATGGTCCCAGCCGCGCAAAACCATGCCGAACACGAAGCGATAATTGCGACCGTCTTTTGAATCCCAGACTTTTCCTTCCGCATCAGCCCATGCGCATTTGATGGCCAACGGCAGAATCGGATGCATCGTGCAATCGTTTGCGACACTCCGTATATCGCGGCCGTCGAGCTGTTCACGCGCAAAGTCAGAGACGTTTCCGCGCAGTAGCTCGGTATTCGCCTGCACTTCGCCGCGATCAACCGCGTCCCTGGAGGCACCCTGGAGTTGTCTCTTCAGATCGCCTGGATAGCCCCACAGCTCAACCTCATAGCGATCGGCACGCTCGTTATAAGGAACGGTAATTAAGTTGCTCGTCACAGCGTCACCAACTTGGAGCCACAATTTCAATACCGGTCCCGGCGACGCGTTCTTAAGGCGCCACAATAGCGAATCCGGCCCGGCCTGGTATGACAGACGAAGAAAAGGGCCGGTCCAGTCCCCCGTCGTTACCCAACCGCGAACCAACGACGTCGCGGAAGTGCGGAAACTCTTTACGTTCTGTTTCTGGAAATCGTTTTTGTTGTCCTGAAGGCTCGGATCGAGGAGATCGCTATCCGTACCCGAAGGGCCGTACAATTCGAGGTGTTCGATCGGAAATAAGAATTGCAGATGATCGCGCAGATACCACTCCCGGTCGACCCCCAGTTGTGTTTCCTCCATCAGGCGGATGAGTCTTACCAGCGAATTGCCTTTGTTGTAGTTAGGCGTCGTGCCGGATGACACCCGAAAGACGCTGTCCGTGTGCAGGATTTCCATTGAAGTTCAAGAGGTGTGATAGAGAAAAGCAATGAACCGCAGTGGCTGGCTAGTGCTGGGATTGCGGATGCCGTGAATGCCGCCGCTCTTGGTGAAAATAACACTGCCAGGTTTCACCGGCAGTTCGCGACACATGCGCGGCCCAAGTCCGTAGATCTGCCGCTCGACCAGCGGATATCTTGCCGTGGCAGGATCGTCGCCGTCAGCCATGTAAGCAACGCCCTCGCCTTCAACAATGCAGTATAGCTCTTCCGTTCCAATGTGTCGGTGAGTCCCTTCGACCGCACCGGGCGGAATTGTGACCTTGTGAAAGAACACGACCGAACTGGCGAACTCACGCTGCAGCACCCAGCGCATCTCGATGATGTTATCATCCCGCGCTTCAGTGTTATCCGGTGCCATCATCCCGTTGCGATAACGAACCGCTGCCATCTGGTCGATGTTAGTGAAGAAATGACCACGGTGAAAATCGATTAAGTACGAGCTATCCAAAACCGTATTCTGATCCGCACTCGGGTTATTGGTTCTCGGTACCTGGTGATTTCGCATGTAGTTGTCATCCCGCTGCGGCCTGTCGATCCGGTAGCCGAACGGCAGATCGACGTCGTTTTCACGGAAGGATAGTTCCAGCCGCTTCAGATCGCCGAGACGATGAAGGATGTCCTTAAAATCAAAAACGCTCGTGATTGGGCCTCGGCGTCCGATTTGATCGAGTACCTTGAAATCGTGATGTGTCCGCCGCGGCGGACTGACCGTTTCCCAGATCTCGGCTTGATAAGCATTGATCCAACGATCGAAATGCAGTGCAATCTCCGCTGTAGGACCGTTGCATGTATCGTCAGTCGAGGAGGCCTGATCGCACAGTTTGATCTGACTCATGACGCGTCCGCGCAGGAAGCGTGATTCCTCTCGCGCCACCTCCGTCAGTCGTGCAGCGCGGTACTCGATGCGCAGTACGTTACTGAGAAAGTTTCCATCCAGATACACTTCGGCTTTCATAACCAAGATGTCGAAAGCGTTTCGCACTTCATTCACACGATAGCGGTAGCGACTACTTCGCGTCGCGTTCAGGTAAGCCGCGTGGTAAACGCGGTCCGGATAGAAGACCACCTTGAAGACCTGATTTGCTGGGTCCTCGAACATGTCGTTAAAACGCTGATCCATAGAATTGGGGAGGTTTACACGATGCCGCTGGCCAACACAGCGTCTCCGACCCGCAAGGCGTTCGCTTGAATCGTAAGTGTCGGATTTCCGCTCCCGGACGTCGGCATAAAACAGCCGTCCGTGAGGTAAAGATTATCGAAGTGCCAGGCGCGACAGTTCTTGTCGAGAACGGAATCTCTTTCATCCGATCCGAAGCGCGCTCCGCCAAGAATGTGATTAGCAATGCGGGCCAGCGCGTTCTCGCTCAAATAGACGCCGCCGAAACCCTCGACTGGATACTGTCCTTTGCCACCATCTCCCCCGTATCCCAACACATCGCGGCATCGCGCCGCAATTGTATCCATCAAGAATCGATCGTGGTCGTGCCAGCTCTTTATGATATAGGCGACACGTCGTCCCCACTTGTCGCGGACCTTCCGATGCAACTCAATCCGATTTGCCTTCTGGGGCACCTGGTTCGCCATGAAACTAACCGAAAGTCGCCGGTTAAATTGGGCGTTGAGAAAGTCCTTCAAATGTTCGCCCACCATCGACGTATCGTTGTCGAAGGCATGCCATAGTGTGTCCAGATCGGTGGCGCCGTGAGTTCGCGCCAGGGCAATGGGTAATGCCTGATCGGAAGTATTGTTATAGATCGTGGCACCAGCCCAGAGTCCGGCACTTCGAATGAAGTCATCGGTCCCGCAGAAATCGCTCGCCCAGTCGCTATCGATCGTCCGCGATTTATCGAAGCGGCCCGGCATAATTGCGGAAGCACCACCGAAGCAGTGCGTCAGAAAATATTTGCCGAGCAGATCGTTCTGATTAATTCGCGAATCGAACGTTGACGCCTGCTCTGCGGATAGCATGAGCAAGCGGACAGTTTCAATGGCTGAGCATGCGAGCACGATTACTTTTCCCGAAACTGTCGCGGGCTGACCGCTCGGATCGCGATAGTGCACCGTGACCACGCGAGACGCGTTGCATTCGAGGTGTGTAACGTTGCAATTTGGTCGAAGCGTGAATCCCGGACGCGACGCGATCGGTCGCAGCAGTGCGACCCAGGTAGTCGATTTGTAGTCGAGACAATCTCCATAGCGGTTAACGTAGGCCGTCTTGGGTCCCCCCTCCCAGTCGCGTTGGTTGAGCGGTCCAACTTTTCGCCCACTGGGTGCGTGATCCTGAGTAATCACCGCCTGCGGCGTCCGGTACGGTTTCATGCCAAGGGCTTCCATCCCTATTCTCGCGTACTCGCTGATCGGATTCGGCTCGAGCGGCTTTTGATAATAGTCCGCGCTCGCGACCTTGATTTGGTTTGTCCTTGTGCCGTTGAGACCAATGAGCTGCTCCGCCTTTGTGTAATAGGGCTCCAGCTCCGTGTAGGTGATCGGCCAATCGCGCGCCTCGCGTTTTACATCCCCATTCGGGTCGTGTCGAATATCGGTCCGGCTTTCGTTGAATGTTCGCAGAGTCAAATCCCGCTCGCTGAACCGCAGAGACACGCCTCCGTAATGTTGTGTGCCACCGCCGACACATTGACAGGTATAACCCTCGATCGTCGCATAGTCGGCGCTATCGTTGCTTTGATAAATGTGCGGCTCGTCGTTTAAATCCGGTTCAACATGGCTCGTATAAAATGACGCCCCGGTGTTCACCAAACCCGGGATTGTCAGAATTTTTTCTGGGCCATCGGAAATCAGTTCATCGCGCTTGTAGTCGCTCAGGCCGAGGGGATCGTCCTGCTGGGGGCGAAACAGCGGCCCCTTTTCCAACACAAGGATGTATTTACCCGCGCTAACCAGCGTGTGTGCGACAGGTGCTCCGCCCGCTCCGCTGCCGACAATGATCACATCAAATTGATCTTGCTCCGCCATGATCCGATTTCAGCCGTGATATTCGGGGTTGCGCCCCAGCGGTCTCTCCAGAGCGTGACCCCAGTCAAAGTAAGAAGGCTGCGATCTTTCTGTCGGCAGCGCACCAGTCTGCGGGTCGGGAAGATTCGCTGCCAAATACGCCCATCCCGCACCACCGGCGTTTCCCCCGTATTTAGGATGCGAGAACGCGCCAGTGTAGGTATGGCGTCGAAGCAGTTGCAGGAAAAAGCGCGGATTTTTGTACCGTGAGAAGTCCCATCCCCGAGGATTGCCACCTGCCATCTGATCGTAGAGCTCGGTATAAAATTCCATCGCGATTCTGCTCGGCTCGGTGTACGGGTTTCGATTTCGCAAAAGGCGGTCGATTGTCTCGAGACAAATCTTGTAGTCTTGCAATCTGTGGCTTTCTTCGCGCGCGACGACTTTGTCGATGAAACTAACGGCGCCGATCGGTTGGTCGAGCCGATAGGCATGCGGATACACGGTCTCTTTCGCGTTTCGATCGAGGTAGTTATAATACAAATCTAGGAAACGCTGACCCTCCGTTGTCCGGAATGGCAGGATGTGTTCTGTGAGCCGTTGCAGCAACACTACCTCCCATTCCTCAAAGGAAATGATTTGCGTGCAAAACTGCGTGAAGAAGCGAGACCACTGACTGCCGTCGGCTTTCGTAGCATGCTGCGGATTCACCGGATCAAGACGCGGCTCTCCGCCGACGATAAACTTGTAGGTGTGAACCTCGCCCTTTGGCACGACCATGGTCACCGTCCAATACTTGGTTCCCGCCACTCGTCGCAGAGGGACTGGCGCGTGCAAATCCGCAAAAGTGCCGACGACCGCAACGCTGGCCAGGCCCGGGTCGCTATTGGCGTAGATGAAGGTGACCGTGTTAAAATCGTACGATGCTTCGTAATCTTGTCCATCGTAGTAGCTGTCAATAATGGGAAATCGCCACGCTTCAGCGATTCGCGCGCGCGGATCTCCGGCGGCATATTGCCCGTAATTGTGGCGATCGTCTGTATTGTCGCGCGCGAGATATTTCGTGCTGTAGTTCAGAACGTAAGTATCATCGCGACTGAGGAGGCGATACGGCATGGCGCGCGAGTGTAGAATGTTCGGAAGCATATCCGGCGGTGTCAAGCCCGACCACGTGTGGAATCCGTCGCTGCTAAGCGGCCATCACAGCTTTCGCAAATTGAAACTGGTGCCGCCACTGGTCAGTGTTTGGATGTCAGCCTGCCAGCCGAGTCAGCCAAGCTGGCCGACATCCTGAGCTGAACGTTGGAAGAGGTATTCGCGCAACGCGGGATCATCTGTCAGGCTTGCAGCACGATTAAACGCTTCCACCGCTTCATCCTTCCGATTTAGCAAGCGAAGCAAATGTCCGCGCGCGGCCCAATATGGCTGATAATCCGCGGTCCGATCCGATGGAATCTGTTCAAGCGCGGCGAATCCGGCGGCCGGCTGCTCGGCTTGCGCGATCGCAACAGCTCGCCCAACGAGCGAACCGATGCCAGGCGCAATCCGCACCAGGCCCTCGTAGAGCAAAGCGATTTCCTTCCAATCGATGCGTCCAGTTTTCGCTCGACTGGCGTGAACAGACTGAATCGCAGCTTCCAATTGATAGCGTCCCATACGTTTGAACGCGGCAGCCGAGCGGAGATGTTTCTCGGCTTCCTCAACCATCGATTGCGACCAAAGAGCTGTGTCCTGCTGATCCAGCGGCACAAACTTACCACCGTTTGTGTAACGTGCTTCGCGTCGCGCTTCACAGTGCAATACGAGTGCAAGCAAACCGAGAGCTTCCGGCTCCCGCGGCATCAATTGCGTCAACATTCGCCCTAACGTGACGGCCTCTGCCGCGAGCGCGTGATGCGTCGAAGCCGCTTCCATCAAACTCTCCCAGCCCGTCGTGTAGGCGGCATAAATGGCGTCGAGAACAAAGGAAACCCGGTCTTCCAGCTCCGGCGCTTCGGGCACGCGAAAAGGAATTCCGGCGTCACGAATTTTATTTTTCGCGCGAACGAGGCGCTGGCTCATGGCAGCAGGAGAGACCAGGAAAGCAGAGGCAATGCGCGCGGCGTCAATGCCAAGAACAGCTTGTAACATCAGCGGCGTACGGGCAGCTGAATCGATC
>QHPC01000190.1 GCA_003218915.1 Verrucomicrobiota bacterium | reverse complement strand
TCTCCACGGAAGCGTACAACAAACTCACCTTTCATGCTAGTCCGCCCGGCTGGAGCGCTCAGACTAGTAATCTTGCTGCCTACGACAAATGGGCTGCCGCCCAAGTCCGAACCGAAATTGCTCGCGCCGGCTACCGCCTCGCGGCGATCCTGAAGAAAATTTGGCCCTGACGCGGACATCCCTAACAACATCTAAGCGAAAGGGCTGCGCGAACAGGTACGGTTCGGATTTAACACAGATCAGGTGATTGCGCTCGGTCAACCGAAACACGTACGGTAAGGTCTCATGTAATCCTCCGCACGCGGATTAACATTGGCGTTGTTCATTCAATCTCGATGCGCAGCCAGGCAGGCTGCTTTATGTTGTTGATCGCTTCTCTGTCGAGCGGTCTCACTCGTAATCCGAACCCCTCGACACCAACGCAGAAATCCATCACGCACGGCAGCGGTTCTGTACGGTAAACAATCGTATAAAATCCTGCAGGGAGCGAGAGCAGCGCCCCAACAACAATTTTCATGCACAAGACCGGATTGTCTCTGTAGTTCGCTTCCGAGATTTTTACAATGTTGGTTCCGACCGGCTTTGCACAACTGTCGCCGCAAGGATATACGTCCATACTGACAATCTTGACGATCTGACTGCCAATCATGCTTTCGATCCACGGTTGCAGTTGCGCGCGCCGGGCAGCGGCAAATCCTGTTGGCTCATTAAGTCTTGATACGGATTTTTGCTGGTGAAGTTCTCGAAACTTTGATCGTATCGGCGTCGGCTGAAACGTTGCTTGCCAACTTGCAGCGTTTTCCGGCACACTGGCTCCATGGAGGCAGAAATAGATTGTTTCCTGGATGCCGCGCCTTAAACGAGTTAAAATCTTTTCCCAAAACGAAGGGAGCAATCCATGCGCAGTGAACTGGTAACTACCCAACGGGGTTTTCAGGCTAAAGCTATAAGCGGAACTCATGTGATACTGATCGCGCTCAACTGCCCGAATGCGCTCCGCGAGGGGCTCAAGGGTTTCTCTTTTGAGCGCGAAATCGTCGGTCCGGGGAGCACGGGGCCGAAATTCCTCCGCTCGCAGAAGGTATTCAGATCAATAGTGCCGGACCCCAAGAACGCCCGGGACCCAAATGACCCGACCAAACCACAGGCGTTTTATACGGACAGGTTTCCGGTGCAGAGCTTTCTTTGGAGTGACTATTCAGCATCGCCAGGGACGACCTACCGATTCCGCATCTTGCCGAGGTTCGGCGACCCGGCGGCGCTAAGAACCGATCCGAACGATGAGATCCGGCTTGAAGTGACCACCGAACAAGAATGGGAACCTGGCCAGACCCACGGGGTCTGGTTCAACCGCGGCGCGATCGCTAGTCAAAAGTTTTCAGAGGAGTTCGGCAACAAACCACCGCAGAACATAAATAACCCGACAGATCCGACAGTCACCTGGTTGTCTCGCGGCCTGCTCGAAGCTTGTCTCGCCTACATCAATGAGACGCAACCAGGCGACGCGCTCCGCGTTGCTGCTTATGAGTTTACCTACCCGCCAATCCTCAATGCACTGAAGGCGCTAATCGACAGGGGGATCGATGTGCAGATTGTTTATCACGACACAAAGGGATCGAACGGTCAAGATGGACCTAACGAGATCGCCATGAACGATGCTGGGATTCCGGTCAACGACCAAACGAATACGTTCCAACGTTCGAACACGAAGATCCCACACAACAAGTTCATCGTACGGCTGAAGGGGGGCACAGATCCAGTAGAAGTCTGGACGGGTTCGACCAACTTCACGGCTTCGGGTTTTCTCGGGCAGACCAATGTCGGACACCGCATAGCCGACGCCGAAACCGCCCAACAGTATCTCGCTCTCTGGGAAGTGTTGAAACCTGATCCCGATCTCGAGACCGCTCGAAACGAGCTCGCAGAGCTCACACCGAATCCAGCTGAAGCGATCAACGTAAACTCGGCCGTGAGGGTGTTTTCACCGCGTGCTTCGTCCGAGATGCTTGGCTGGTATGGTCGGCGAATGCTTAACGCCGCGAACTCCGTTTGGTTCACGGCTGCCTTTGGCATCGGCAAGGATTTGGTTCAACCGATTGCCGCGAGGCGCAATCAAATGCGCTTCATCCTGATGGAAAAGCCGGTACCACAAGCACAGAAAAAAACCCTCACCGCCGACTTCAATCGCGTGATCCTGTCCTATGGCGTCCCGCTAGGAGAGATCTATCAAATCAGAAACGGAAGAGTCACGACTCGCAGACGCATCGAGGATTTCGAGCTTGATAGGTGGTTCTTCCAAGAAGAGCACTTTCGCCCGAAGAACGATGGGTTCGTGTTCTTTGTGCATACGAAGTTCCTGTTAATCGATCCGTTGTCGGATGATCCGCTGGTGTGTTCGGGCTCCGCTAACTTCTCTTCCAATTCGTTGCTTCAAAACGACGAGAACATGTTGCTTGTCCGAGGCAACACCCGCGTGGCCGACATTTACATGACCGAGTTCGATCGTATTTTCCGACACTTTTATTTCCGGAACATCGCTAATGAACTGGCCGGTTCTGAGAGCAGCGATGAGGCTGTCTCAATATTCCTCGACGAGACCGATGGGTGGTCCGAGAGATATTTCCAACCCGGAACTCTTAAGTTTAATAGACGACTCATGTTCTTCGAGGAGCCTGCGGGAACCTGGTCTACTAATGCAGTCGCAGGTGATCAGGAGACAGTAGCCAAGCCAGTAAGAAAGAAACGGTCCGCCAAAAAAACACCGGTTCGACGTGCTACGAAGAAAAGAACGCGCAGGACGCGAAGGCGTAATTAACTGGAATAAAATCTCGCCATCATCTGGCTAAGCGAGCACGCGGCCAAGGCGATCCAGCTTCGTTCCACAATTTGGGCATATCCACCCACCCCATAGCGCCTGCCTTAAAGTATGCGGAACCCTAATCTGTGGGAGCGCCTGCCCACAAACAGGACAGTATTGCTGGTTCAACGCAATTTTCAGACCAAGAGAACGGAGATGCACTACTGATTGCACAGCTCGTTCTAATTTTGCGATGTCGAATTCCCAACTTGCATCATGCATTTCCAGAGCGTTCCGCTGTGCCAAGTCAGCCAATGCTACTGGCAACTCCTGGCGGTTCGGCATTGCTGCTCCTTGCAAAAGAAGTGGAATCACCAATACATCGCGTGCCAGAGCACTTGTAATCTCGATGCGTACAAGGTCTTCTGGGTGGCCTAACCGTCGCCCGGACTCATCAGTCGCTGTTAGCCACGTTAGCCCGATCATCGCAAGCAGTACGTCGCACTTGCTCACAGCGTCTTCAATGACAACCCCAAACTTCGCACCGGGCGCGATCGTGACGACATCCATGAACACGGCGTCACTACCAAAATCAGCACTGAGCCTATCATATATGCGCTTGGCGTAAGTGGCGGTATCGGCGCGTCGGTAGCTAAGAAAGATTCGTGTCATGTCTAATTTCTTGTCTCAACCCAGAAGCTAGACTCGGCACGGACCCGCCATTCTCTCGATCATGAGCGCGTTCTGCTCGCATGCTGTTGTGTCACCTTCCAAAGTCGAGAATCAGACACTCGTACTCATGGGAATCGATTTCATCGGTCTGATTGAGATTCACGAAAATGACAAGATAAACCGTTGGCCAGTCAGTCAGCTTTTTGCCACCTTCTATGTTTACCATGCTGGAAAAAAAGATTGAGTCCTGCTGGCTCGAAATTACTCGACGCCGCTCTGGGACAAAATGATGATGGCTGAGGTTACTTAACCCTAGCGTAGCTGAGCCAAACTCTGTATCGGCCCTTCCCGTGCCAGGCGAGAAATACGGAATGTCCTCGAGCTTTTTTGCGGCGACGATCGCGTCGAAGATCGAAGCATCAGACCAAGCGCATATCTGAATGGGGGCTTCGAAGTGAGGACATCGTATTTCAAAAGGCGCCCGCTTTAGAAGCACCCTAGTAATGCGTTTCTCCCCTTCACTAGCAAACATCAGATTTTTCTGGTCGCGCTGCCAAAACTCGAGTCCCAACTCTGGCGTCCGCATCAACTCCTCACCCGCAGGGTTCGCGTCTTTCGGAATCGGATTCGGGCTTTCGCGAGGACCGAGTCGTGCTCCACCACCCGCGAATTTGTAAAACGCGAATCCCGCGGCAAGCAACGCAGCGATTGCCAGAACAGTCAGTACCGGCTTGATAAACTTTCGCTGACCGCGCTCACTTACAGGTCGCCGCACGGTGCCTTTTATGTTCGCAGCAACGGCCTCAAGAAATCCGCCAAGCTCAGGGTGTCCGGCGTCGCCCTTCCAATCAGAAAGGTCAACAGTCTGAAGCCGTCGGAATTCCAACGGCACATTGGAGGACTCAATCCGTACCGGAACCAGAATTTTTCGCTGCAACGCCTCTGCCGCCTCGCCTTTGACCCAGTCTGATGATGCAGAGTTCTGCGACCATAGCACGACCACGCATTTTGCTTCGGAAAGCGCCTCTTCAATCACTTCATCGAAAGAGCGGCCAGGAGGAATATTCCGGTCCCACCAAACCGACCAATCCTGCTGCTGAAACAATTCAGCGAGAGCTTTTGCCTTGTCCCGGTCTTCCCGTGCGTAACTGATGAAGATGTCACTCATCTTGCCTTTATCTTGCAATCATGCCGGAATGATTCCAAAGGAGATCGCACGCGTAAAGCGATGACTTCAAAAAGCGAGGGCCACGCGCGAACCGGTGATGTCATCCCGATCCAAAACTTCGCCCCTTAATGCTGCTGCGTAAGCAACGCCCGTTCGAGTTCCTTCAGTAACTTGAGAGTTTCGATCCCCGCCGACGGAAGCGGTCGGCCTTTCTCAAGTTCAGCGAGAATATCCAGTCCTTGCTGCACTACTTCAGAGGCCTCGCCCTTTTCATTCAATGCTACGTTAACGAGCGCAAGTTGAGCGCAAGCGCTGGCAGCCATAACTTGCAAATCGGCGTTGTTGGGATCGCTCCGAGCAAACCCGGTCGTGGCGGCGTGGCATTTACGATATTCTCCCCTAGCCTCTTCAAACTTGTTCCGTGCGAAAAGTGTGGCCGCGATGAAACAGTGCGCCTGGGCTGCCTCTCGCTGCCACACCGTGTTTGCTGGATCGATTGCGGCAACCACGTCCATGTTAGCCGAATACTTGCGAAATTCATCAACCGCGATTGCGATCTGCCCTTGTCCTTGAAGCGTTTCACCAATATTTTTGTGCGTCCAGGCAAGAGCTCGCTGCCAGTCAGCATTGCGCGGGTCCATCTGCGTTAGCTTAAGGAGGATCTCCTGGTCCGGATGGTACTCGGCCAGCGCAGCATCGAATTGTTGCTGTTGGAAAAGGACCCTGCCGATGTTGCTGTGAGCTGTTGCCAATTCACTCAATCTTTTCGAATCATTCGGAGCTTCTGCAACAAGCTTTTCTCGGATGGCATAGGCTCTGCGGTATCCAGAAAGTGCCATATCGAATTTTCCTTCTCCGAGCAAATCCGTCGCTTCGAGGTCGTACCCAACTGCCAATTGACTTTGCCAGAGTGCATTAGAGGGATCGCGTGCAACGAGCTTCTCGAACGTTTCCCGAGCCTTGCGAATCTCGTCGATTCTCGCTCCCGCCTTTTGCGATAACTGGCCAGCAACGAGGACTTGTGCCGTCGCCAAATCGTATAGAGCTTTGTCCGAGCGCGGGTCCAGACCCTGCGCTTTTTGCGCAAACTGGATAGCTGAGCGATACTTGGCAAGAGCCTCATCGCCACGACCCTTGCTTTCGGCGATCTCGCCTTGATTTACGAGGACCCAAACGTTGCCAAGTAAGGTATCGACACTCTCGCCTTCAGCTTGTTTCATTTGGCCGTAGTACTGGTTCACCTTTACAGCCACGTCTTCCATCAAATCAAGGCGTCCTATCGGACGAAGCTTGTCCGGCAGATCGTTTTGAACGAAGTGAATCACATTGTCCGCGCGGTTCCGACCGGCGATTGCTTTACCTCGCTGGTTGACCGCGACGATCGCGAGCGCGATAGCCACCACGAATCCAAAGGTCACGGCCCCAAGCGTTATCCGCTGGCGTCGTGTTGCAGCTTTGCGACTGGCAATGATATATTCTGTTTGCAGCGCGGTAGGCTTTGGTCCCTTTTTAGTAGCCGCTTGCGCGAGCCATTGCTCGGCAGCTCTTAGATCCTGTCCGCGCAACACGAAGCTGTTGTTACTACCTTTGTTTTTCCATTCGATTGCACGTGTAAGTAGACGGGTATGGGCGTGGACCCAGTCAAGATCGGTATCGAGAGCACTGATCAAAGTTTCAATCGCCTTTTCAAAATCATCGCTCTCCCGAAAGAAGATCCAGTTTAGCTTCGCCAACGGCTCGGGTGTCGTATCGGCGTTTACGTCCCGCGCCACAATCGGCACCATCCGTTTGTTATTTGTTGCCGCGTGCGCGATTTCGCGGCCGCAGACGATCGAAGCAACCGAGTCGGGGGTGAGTACAAAAACAAAGGTGTCGGCGCCCTCGATCGCACCATAAATCGCCTGCATCCATTCTTCCGTCGGGCGAATGTCTTCCCAGTCCACCCACGCTTCCCGGCTCTCGTGTCACACGCAGACATCCGGAGCTGAGCTTCACGCTTTAGTTGGCTCACTCCATGAGGGTTCATCCGTCAGACTCACTCAGCCTTCAATCGGGGAAGTCCCCACTGCATCGCTCGAGTCCTGCCGGGTTCGTCTCGCGCTGGTCCTCTTTACAAGTCCCATCGCCCGATATCAGAACGCCCGGTCACGCCTCGCGTCGAGTACACAAAACCACATTCCCTCAGCCAACGGCCCCTTGGCGAAATAACTTCAGCGTGTTTGCCGCAGCACCCTGCCGTGGCTTCTCTCTTTTTCGTTAGGCCGACACAAGGGCACATGTCATGCCG